>PEWQ01000011.1 GCA_002780065.1 Candidatus Hydrogenedentes bacterium CG07_land_8_20_14_0_80_42_17 | reverse complement strand
GACTTCAACTATCCACAGGGTGAAAACAGCCTATCTTTTTTTCAAACTGTTGAAGTTGGGTTAGTAACCGGAGTCATGCAAGTCGATATGGAATGCAACCACTGAGTTACAGAGACACAGAGAAAAAAATAGATAAAAAATCTCAGTGTCTCTGTGTCTTCGTGGTTCAAAAATGCGACTTGCACGAGTCCGGCAATCAGTAAAATTGTTAAAAAGTAAAAAAGTTCAAGCCTGACCCCAAAGATAGAAATCTTTGCTTTATTTCAGTTGAAGAAGCTGTTTCATAAAATAATTCCAACGCTTCACTTAAATTACGTCTTGCCTCTTCAATAGTTTTTCCCTGGCTGGCCACATCTAGTTCAGGGCAAACGGCAACAAAGCCATCTTCTTCCCGTTCAATTATTGCTGTCAAATAGCAATTCATAAAAGTATCCACACCTCACAATCATAATAATATAACGTGATATGACATTCTGAAAGAGGTATATGCTGGAATTTTTATTTTTCCATGTTATTATTTGTATTAGAGCCGAGGTGGCGGAATTGGCAGACGCACTAGCTTCAGGAGCTAGCGGGGGCAACTCCATCCGGGTTCAAGTCCCGGCCTCGGCAGATAAAGCATGTGTAGAATTGGTCTCCCCAATTACACTTGCGATTCGGGCAGGTGCATGACCTGCCCCTACATTTCTAAATATCTCCGATACTCCTCACGAGTGTTGAGGTTGATGATCGGATCGTCAATCTCAACATAACGAATCTGACACTCCGGATAGACCATTCTTATTCTCCGCTCTCCAGACGCAATCGCTTTGCGTATCGCCGGTAGCATACGTTTCGTGTATATCGCGAAGAGTGGTTCGATCTTGCCTTTAATGGTTGGGACAACACCATCAGCACCGGAAAGTGCACGGAACATCTTGCGCAAAACTCGAACCGAGATTCGGGGAATGTCGCATGCAACAACAAAGCAAACATCGTTCACTGCGGACTCCATAGCCGTAGCGATTCCTCCGATGGGTCCCAGATTGGATTCACTATCAGGAACGACACGAGCACCGCAGAAACCATACTGCGATGTTGTAGCTGAACTTATCAATACCTCGGAGAATGAAGGGCTTAACTGTTGAAGAGCACTTCGGATAAGAGGTACCCCATTTATAGAAAGCAAAGCCTTGTCGCTACCCATTCGAGTACTTTTCCCACCGGCAAGAATAATGGCTGAAGCTCTTTCACGAATAAGCCAGCTCCCTTCCCGAAATGAAATCGTTGAAAGGTCAAACTTCAAATTATCTTTTTCAATAGTAAGAATGCGATCTGCAAAGCCCAGCACCTCTCGAGCAGAATCCTTCATTGTTGAACCTTGTGTCACCATAAGGAATATGCCTGGCTCAATTACAAGTCGCATGGTATTTGACTCGCAGATGCACGGATTCCCAAAGCCTCGACATTCTTCGAGCTCAACCGCTCCCTCTTGAATATGCTCCCTGTGTGCTCTCAACCAGAACACTCGCCTTGCACCTGCAGAAAGCAGTTTCGACGTATCCTTCCTGCCCGCAACATCGTGCTCCTCAACAATCTCATAATTGCCTGAGAGACTTCCGCAGACGCCACAGCCTGCACCTCCACGCGGACATGTTCCATTCCGTTCTCGCACGGTCGTTACCTTTACTCCATCGATAGAAAATTGTTTACTGAAAGTTCTGAGCAATTCGCACGCAAATCGGGTCTTCCCAATTTTACTACCTGATGCCCCGATCATAAGCATATCAGGCACATAACGCGCAACTTCATTCTTCAACATCTTTGTATCGACGGCATCAGGCGTAAAAGAATCAGATCTCCGCCCAACACCCTCAACTAGTCTGCAATTATGTCGTACACAATTGGTGAGGTCGGACACAATTACACCTTACTAGCGTCATCACTAACTTCCCAGATCGGCAAAAACCGAGCGGCAAGCCAGAAGACGAAGATTCCTCCTGCAATAACGCCAAATGATATGCAGAACTCAAGAAGATGAGGAAAGTATGTTGCACCATCAGGTCTTGCAATAGCAATAAGGCTCACATTAAAACGATTCAGCACTACTCCAATAATCACGAGAAGCGAGGTCTTTACAAGAGAAGTTTGATTTTCTCTCACTGAAGCTTTCGAGAATAGATAGATTGGAGCAACTACTCCGATCAGGATTTCAATCCAGAATAGCAGAGTCAATAAACTTCCTGTAAAGAGTGCCCCGAGTTTTCCTGCAATTACCAGATCACCAAACCGTAGCACAAGATAGAGACCGAGAAGCATTGGAATCACTTTCACAATTCGGCTCAGTAGGTCCAATTCGAAATGTCGTTTGAAGATACGAGAACTTAAGTATGCCTCGACGACAACGACAGCAGGGCCGACTGCAACAGCGGTTAGAAAGAAGAAGAGCGGAAGTAACTTCGAGTGCCAAAGCGGATGCAAACGATTTACTACAATTAGAAAGAGCGACCCGAGCGATGATTGATGCAATGTAGAGAGAACTACTCCTACGATAACGATAGGTATTGTGAATTTGTGAATGATGCTGAGCGGTTTTTTCAAACCGAATCTCTCAAGAGGCATAGGAAGGAATTCGAGTGCTAATATTGTAGTGTAAAGCATAACACACCAGCCAACTTCAAACATCACTGAGTGCGGATTCCAATAGATGATTAGATGCCAGATACGCTCAGGTCTGCCAAGATCCACACCTAGAGCAAGAATAGCAAGAAGATACCCCAGAAATCCGGTTAGGATTGCAGGACGCAACAATGGCTTGAATTTGTCAAATCCAAGAATGTAAACACCTCCGGCAGTGGTAAATGCGCCTGCGGCCAGTGCTATTCCACACAAAAGATCGAAACTAATCCATAATCCCCATGGGTATGAATCGTTCAAGTTTGATATAGAGCCAATGCCCCAGATAAACCTTGCAACAGTAGTTAAAAATCCTGCAACCATTAAAATGATAAGTATCGTCCAACTAAAGGAGATAGTTGGTGAAGATGTTTTGTTTTCAGAGTTCATTGGTTCTTCTCCTCTCCTTGCGGATTAGTCCTCTCCCGGAATTTGACCACACCGTAAGTCGCAGCAAGTATAACAGTCCACGCGGCTGCGAACGGCAATGTCTTCTCCATAACTGCTTCGGTATTGACCGTCACTGCTTCGCTCCCTAACTTTGGAAACCCGATTTGCTCAAATGGAACCGAAGAAAGATAAAGCATCGATGTCCCTCCAACTTCGTTCTCTCCATAGATATGATTGATGTATGTATCGGGATTTGCTGCTATACGTTCTTTCGCTGTTGCCAGTAGCTCATCCCGCTCACCAAAGATGGTAGCGCGCGGCGGGCAGTGCTTGACACATGCAGGCTCCATTCCTGCTCCTAAACGATCGACGCACATCTTGCACTTCTTTATTAGCGGTTGCGCCAGCAAACCCTTATCCCACTCGAAACCCGGCACTCCAAATGGACAAGATACCATGCAGTATCGACAGCCTATGCACTTTTGGGCGTCATAAACAACAGGTCCCTCATCAGTCTTGCGAAATGCACCAACAGGGCACGCAGAAACACAAGCAGGATGTAAACAGTGCATACATTGCCGCCTTGCAAATACCCACTTCATACCTGCCTTATACTGCGGACTTTGTAGCTCAGTAAAATCCACCCGGGTCCATGTGCGAGCTGAAAGCCGAAATGGATTCGTCCACGAGTCTGAAGTCATAGAGGTATGTTCAGCCTCGAGATTATTCCACCGTTTGCATGCGACCTGGCAGGCACGGCAACCCATGCATTTAGTTAAGTCAATCAAAAATGCTTTAGACATCGAGCATCCTCCTTCTTGTATAAAAGCGTTCGTCAACCAAACAGAACTGAATTGAAAGTATCATCTTCGCGCCTCCTATATCTTTCTTACATCACAGAGAAAAGCTTTGTATTCTGGAATCATCGTATTTGCGTCTCCCACACTTGGAGTAATCTGATTAATCGCGTAATTATTTCCTGCAGGTCCTCCTGTAGTTAATCCCTGATAGCCAAAGTGCCATGGAAGCGCTACCATTTCGTGTTTCACACCGTTGAGCTCAACAGCTTTCATTCGCGGTGATACATTAGCTTTAGCCCGACATTGGCCTCGAGCGCTTACTACCAAAACCCATTCGTCGTTCACAATACCTTTTGCCGATGCCAGTTCAGGACTCATCTCCACAAACATCTCAGGCATCAATTCTGTCAGAAGCGAAAGGTTTCGAGTCATAGCTCCAGCCTGCCAGTGTTCGGTGAGACGAAAGGTCGTAGCAATCAACGGAAAGTTCGGGTCATCAATTCCTGCTACATCGTTTCCCTCTGTCTTCCAAATCTTGATCACAGGATTGTTCTGTTGAGATGAAAGAAGATTCTTAACAGGGCTTTCGAGTGGCTCATAGTGCTCAGTGTAAGGGCCGTCTCGCACAACACCATTTGGAACGAAGAGCCGGGCTTTTAGTTCAGGCAACATTATATAAGGTGCCGAACCGGATTTGTCCGGAGGAATCTGCTCTCCTGTCTTTGCATCTTTCCAGCCAAAGTCAGGTACATCTGAATTGACCCAATTACCTTTAGCCACGTCCCAGCGGACTAATTCCCGTTTTGGGTCCCAAGGTCTTCCAAGAAGATCAGCAGAAGCGCGATTGTAAACAATTCTGCGATTGACCGGCCATGCATAGGACCACATTGGATAAAGTCCTAATCCGCTTTTATCCTCTTTTCCTCTCCGCGCCGCTAAATTATCCTTCTTCTCTGAGCCCGGATAGAATCCAGAATATATCCAGTTTCCGCACGCAGTTGAACCGTCTTCAGCTAGCTTCGTAAAATTAGCAACTTGTTTTTTGTCGGCTACGGTGTAGCCGTTGATTTCACGCGCAACAAGATGTACATCCGGCTCGTCTTTGCCATAATCCCAGTTGAGTTTCACAATTGGATCCGGGAATATAGCTTGAGCATCAGCAGCATATAATCTGCTAAGCTCCTGTTGAACCGCATTGAGGTACCAGAGGTCGCTTTTAGCTTCACCCAACGGTGGTACAGCGGCAGTGCGCCATTGTATCCAGCGACCTGAGTTTGTTATGCTTCCTTCTTTTTCAAAACTTGCCGCGGCAGGAAAAAGAAAAACCTCAGTCTGAATCTTTGACGGATCAGCACCTGGACGTTTCCAGAAAGAAGCAGTTTCTGTCTCCCATAGATCGAATGCCGCAAGCCACTCGAGTTTTTCGAATCCACGATAAGCTTTATTTACATTCGGACTGGAAACTGCAGGATTCATCCCCCAAACCATCATTCCTTTAATGTTCCCTCCTGCTAATGCCTCGAATAATGGGAGCCACGAGTAACCTGCTCCCTGAAATCCCTTCCCAACCTTTGGCATATAATTATAACAGAAGTCGTTCTCTTGAGTTGCCGCATCGCCCCACATAGCCTTCAAGAAGCTCACAAAGAATTTCGGTTTGTTGATCCAGTAGCCGGTCTTTGGAGTCTCTTTCTCAAGGTAATCTTTTAGTGTTGGATGCTTAGCTACATTTGGAATAGCCATATATCCCGGCACGAGATGAGCAAGCAGTGCCATATCCGTAGAGCCTTGCACATTAGATTCACCACGCATAGCATTGATGCCACCACCAGCCACGCCTATGTTCCCAAGTAATAACTGAAGAATAGCATAACCGCGAATGTACTGAACTCCGACAGTATGCTGGGTGGCACCCATTGCATAGAGAATTGTTCCTGTCTTGTCTGGTGCGCCAGTCGAGCAATAAAGCTTATACATCTCATCCAGTGTCCCTTTGTCAACCCCGGTAACTTTGCTTACCATATCAAGTGTGTAACGACTCATATGCGCCTTAAGAAGAGAAAAAACCGTTCTCGAATTTTTAAGAGTTTTGTCTTGAATTACATTACCAGTAGCATCCTTTTGATAATTCCATGTTGCAGTATCGTAATTACGCTTCTCCGCGTCATAGCCAGTGAAGAGTCCATCTTCAAACTTAAATCCCTCATTCACTAAAAATGATGCATTGGTGTATTCACGAACATAATCTTCATGAATGAGATTATTTTCCAGAGCGTAATTGATCATCCCATTGATGAGCGCAATATCCGTTCCGGGCCTATGTCGAACATAGAGATCAGCGAGGCTCGCAGATCGAGTAAATCGCGGGTCTGCTACAATGACTTTCGCTCCACGTTCTTCTCGCGCCCGTGTAATCCAGCGGAAGCTCATAGGATGGTTCTCTGCAGGATTTGAGCCGATGATGAAGACGACATCCGCATTCTTGATATCGATCCAGTGGTTAGTCATGGCACCGCGGCCGAAGGAGGGGCCGAGAGCACCGACGGTTGAAGAGTGACAGACGCGCGCTTGATGTTCGAAGTAAACCACGCCAAGAGCACGAGTAAGCTTGTAAATGAGATAGCACTCTTCGTTGTCGAGCGATGCTCCGCCAATAACAGCTAAATTTTCAGTTCGGTTCACCGTGGTTCCTGCATCATCTGTCTTCAGAAATGACGCGTCTCGCGTCTTCTTGATGCGTTGAGCGATTTCAGCTATTGCCCATGACATATCTTTTTCAACCCAAGTGCTACTACCTGGGGCACGATACTTCACCTTACGCAATCGGCGCGGGCTCCACGATATCTCCTGAAGTGCATTGCCCTTACTGCAAAGTGCGCCTTCGTTGATTGGATGGTCAGGATCTCCTCCTAAGTTCACTACTTTGTTATCTCTGGTGTGAACCCACATACCGCATCCAACTCCGCAATATGGGCAGATGGTGAGAGACTCCTTTGTATCGGTGAGCTTAAAACTTTCAGCATAAGTTGTTGCCTCTGCTTTAGACCAACCGAAAAGATCCCAACACATCCATGCTCCGCCGACACCAAGCGACCGACCAAGAAACTCTCTTCTGTTTAAATTTATTTGGTCATTTTGTTTCATGCTCCTTCTCCTTCTTTTATGACATTAAACTGATAGCTTCTTCCACTTTCCCTGCTCTCAAGCCAAGCAGTCCATCACGATGGAAACCTGCTTTCTCTGCGGCAATATCAAGAAATAATGTGCCTATATCCTCCACCCAAAGAGGTCTCCTCCCATCACGTTCCTCTTCAGGCAATTTCTCCTCCGTAAGCACTTTCAAATAATGCCGACAGGTATGACATAACTCGATTCGGTAAGGAATGTTCCCTTCCAGAATCCAATGTCGGAACTTATCCGAATCATTCTCTCCGCAAAATGCGCAACGAAATCGCTCGAAGCCCCATTCCGCATTGCACCATGAGCAAGCGAGAGTTCTCGTTCCTTCAACACGAATCCTGTTGAATGTTGCGCCGCCGCCGCAAACCGGACAATTCGGGTCTTTCCACTTTCTAATAATTTCTTCAGCCTGACTTCGAAGACTCATAACAATCGGTCGAGCTGAAAGTTGCCAGATGAAAGCAGAAATATCATCTTTATTAAAGGCTTCAGAGCGCATAGCTTCAGGCAACTGCTCTTCGACGATCTTTTTTGTAACGTTTAAAAGTTCTGTCCATAACGGTTCGGTGAAATCTTTCGGCGACAAAATTCTTTTATCTCGCTTTAGCCGTAAGACAATCTCTTCTTTGGATGGCAACGATAGTGGATATTCTTTAAGAACTGCAAGTTGCATAGCTAAAAGCTCTCGCTGAAATGTGAATATCTCTTTTGGCGTCTGAGCACTCCCGTTTATCCGCTTTTGATAAACGTCAATATCATCGAGAATACAGTTCAGTTCTCTCATCGTCGTTTCCCTTTAGAGAACATTAGAAATCGTACTTGACGGCAAACTGATATCGATTGTTGCTTAATTTATCGAATCCTTTGAAATTGGTTTCGTTCCATGTGTATTCTCCAATTAACGATAGGTCACTTGTTAATTTGTAGCCGATATTACCGAATATGACCGTATTTTGTCGAGCTGAATTAACGGCAATTTTTTCGGCTTTGTTTTCTTCTGAGCCGTATCCTACATTCATCCAGAGCTTGTCGGATATCTTGTAGTTAATATTGATGTATCCTCCAAGCGAAGTAATATCCGAATCTTTGGAAGTGGGATTAACTCCACACGACCCCAAAAGTAGTGATTCATTTTTTGCCCAGAAGATCTCGCCGTTCAGCGTAAGTCTATTTATAGGCAAATTCATTTCAGCGGCAACTGCATGGGATTTGGCGGCAATCTCAGTCGGTCCTGTTGAGAGTCCGTATTTTCCTATGTCGCCTCCAACAGCAATTAAAGCATTCTTAATACCAAAAAGATCTCCTTTGTAAGCGAGTCGAGCTTGATATCGAGGTTCTTCCGTTAACGAATGCGCGGTGGCAGTATTATTGTCGTTGGTCATCTTCAAGACCGCTCCTTCGAGCGTAAACTTGTCGAGGTAACCACTGAATCTAACCTGGGGATACCGTGACCACAGGTTTCCTGCCCTGCCCAGATATCCGTTGTAATTGATTGTATTCGGATTTTGCTGGGCTAAGAGCATCCATGTTTGACCGACAAGTAAACCAAATGAACCATTTTTAGCTTGCACATATCCATGTCGAAGTCGAAGATTTGGATTCGATGTTGTGGGTGCATTGGCAAAGTCAATCTCCACATTGCCGAGAACATTCCAATCTCCTCGAGTCGGGGCATTGATATTGAGTCCTAATCGAGTATATTGCGCCGAAAAATTTAGGTCTCCTTGTGTAGGTGTCGTCCGACGATTATTAATTGATCGTCCTATATCGGCAGGATCATCGGTTGAGTAGATAACGTCTCCTTGTATGAACCCATAGATGGTAGTGTTCAGCTTGCTATTGACAGTCTCTGCAAGCGCAGAGGACGCAACCACCATCGTCACCATAATGCAAACAATTAAATCCCGAATCATAAGTAAATCCTCCTTTTGATTTGTTATCAATTTAACATCTCCTGTATAAGATAAAAGTATTATTTTAATTATATGTCAATAGTAATTTTATTTTAAATTTAGATTAAGCACTGATTTTTATATGTTGAGAATTGCAACATATTAACTAAATAAATTCCTATAGAATAAATTGCAAATAAAAAAGTGGCGCTATATTTCACAATTGCAATTATTTCAAAAGGTATTAGGAACTAATTCTAAATGGTATAAACAAAACCGCAGAGCTGTAATTGAACTTTAAAATTCTGACCACACTTACCCAACACAGCCCCCACTTACTGCATCCGCGCAAAAAATTACAAAGATGCTAGATTCTGCAGTTGATTCGAGATAACTATGTAAGAAGACACTGAATCAGGTTTTTCGCTTTCAATACGTGCTATCGAAGACTGCAGGTTAGCCGTGGAGCGATATCTCTCCTTACAGTAGCTGTCTATATTCATAGAGAGTTCCATAAGCCGCGAAGCAATCCGTCTTCTCGAACGCCTCAAGTCAGCCACCACATCAGCGGCGGCTGAATAATCCCAATCTGTTCTGGCAGGAAGCGCTCTTATCTGTTCAATGAGGTATCCCAATCTAAGCATATCTCCCACTTCATAAAGAGTCTTCGCAGAAGAATGCAAAGATAAATTATATTTTCTTGAGAGTGCAAATGCATCGAGCATAGTTGGAACGTGTTCATAAAAAGAAAGTTTTTCCGCTAAACTGCGCTCAATACCCAGAGATACTTTACACTCCGCAGATTGCTCCATCACATTTCGATCTCGTTCAGGCAGAATATTTTTCAAAAATTTGCTGAATTTCGAAGGAAGAGCGCGATAAGTTTCAATTGTTTTTTGCAATTTGTTTCTTAGGTCGGGAGCGTTTCGGACTAGCCACCTTGCCGCAAGAACTACAGATTCTTCGAGTCTGATTAATTCTTCATATTGAATCGACGAAGGAATTTTTCCATCTAGCCTGCATATTTCTTTTTTAAGAGTTTTAATATCAAGTGCCTCGCTTGCAACTATCAAGCATTCCGAGACGCGCGAAGCAGACAAACCCAATTCTGAGGTCATTCTATAAATGACCGTAGAGCCATGCAAATTCACCAGCCTATCGGTAAGAACGGTCACAAGTATATTGTCTTTGAGTTTGTGTTTGAATATCTCAGAACCTAATTCTCTTCTGATTTCCGGAGCAAAATAGAGCGGCATAAAATCATCCAAATAATGTTTATGCGTAATCGGAGAATCATAAAGGCGGGCTTTCGTATCGATCTTGGCATACGAGAGCAAAACAGAGAGTTCGGGTCTAGTGAGTCCGACACCTTCTTTCAACCTATCCCGTAATTCATCCGGATCGGGCAGACCTTCCAACTGGGAATTCAATATTCCTCTTTTTTCCAGATCCGCAATCGTATTTGCAAATGGCGTAAGGCGGCGCCTAGACCTTATTTCATCGAGCGCAACAGCCAATGTCTGTTCATAATTATCTGAAAGCACATCGTCGATTATAGAACTCTTAAACTTTTTCAGTAACGAACTACGAGTCTTCGAATTATATTTTCTCGAACCGTCCAAAAGAATCTTCAGATTAACTTCGTGATCAGACAAATCCACTCCGGCTGAATTATCGATCGCGTCCGTGTATATCCTTCCTCCGTTCAAAGCGTATTCAATTCTAGCTGCTTGAGTGAATCCAAGATTACCTCCCTCAACAACTATTTTAGCATGCAAATTTCCCGCGCTGATTCTGACTGAATCATTTTGAGGATCACCAACTTCAGAATTATGTTCATGACCTGCCTTGACGTAAGTTCCTATGCCTCCGTTGTAAAGCAGGTCAACATTTGCAGAAAGAATAGCTCTGATAAGGCTGTCAGGGTCGATTGAAGTTTCGGATATGCCCAAAACTTTACGTGCTTCGATTGAAAGAGCTAAACTCTTCTTAGCTCGAGAAAAAACGCAACCGCCCTTCGACAATAATTTTTTGTTGTAATCCTGCCATGAGGAACGTTTCAAATTGAAGAGACGTTTTCTTTCAGCTAACGACTTTGTCGGATGAGGGTCAGGGTCTATAAAAATATCGCGGTGATCAAAAGCCGCTATCAGCTTAAGGTTTTTCGAAAGCAACATTCCATTTCCGAAAACATCACCGGACATATCTCCGATTCCGACTGCAATAAAAGTTTCTTTTGCAATATTTTTGCCAAGGTCCCTAAAATGCCTTTCTGCTGAAGTCCATGCGCCTTTAGCTGTAATGCCTTCTATCTTATGATCAAAGCCGTTCGAGCCTCCTGAAGCAAATGCATCTCCAAGCCAAAACCCGTATCGTTTAGACAACTCATTAGCAACATCTGAAAAAGATGCAGTGCCTTTGTCAGCCGCAACAACGAGATAAGTATCATCTCCATCATAAGCAACAACATTTGCCTGATGAATTACTTTTCCGTTATTATCGAGGTTATCCTGAATTTCAAGCAAAGAGGAAATCAAAAGCCGATAGCATGATTCAACTTCGGCAAAAAAGTTATTTTTGTCGCACTGGCGTTTCACCACAAATCCGCCCTTAGCACCGGTAGGAACAATCTGAGCATTTTTAGTTATTTGAGTTTTCATCAAACCAAGAATTTCAGTTCTGAAATCCGCAGGCCTTTCAGACCATCTGATCCCGCCTCTCGCAACAGGGCCTCCGCGAAGATGACAGCCCTCCATAACTTTGCCGCCGTAAACATAAATCTCACGCCACGGTCTTGGCTCAGGCATTCGGTATATCTTCGAGCAATCAAGCTTTATGGCAATTGTCTTTGACTCAGGAAGAAAATAATTCGTCCGCAATGCAGACTCTATCACATTGAAGAAAACTCTCAGCGTTCGATCTTCGTCAATAGAGGTCACAGAAGAAAGATACTGCATAAATCTATTTATCAAATGATCAAGATTTTTACGTTTGGAATTATCAGGCGAAAATTTTGAAGAGAATATCTGAACAAGCAGTTTCGAAGCCTCAGGATGCGAAATCAAAGTATTGTTTGCTTCACTTCTAGCAGGCAACGCCGATATCTGCCGCGCGTAATTTCTGATAGTTCTGAGGAGCTCCAATTCTTTTGTGGCCAATCCCGCAGTAATCATCAATGTATTCAGAGAATCATGAACCGTCTTTTCTTCAAGAGCTTCGCGTATGCAATCGGCAATCATTTTCCCCATTTCATTATTGTCAATAATGTTTCCGTTTAACAATCTAATCTTGAATATATGTAAAAAAACTGCAGACTTAGCAGTCTTGATTTCGAATGAACTTTCATCTTCAACAATAAATGAAAAGTGAACCAGAACCGGCGTCACTCTTGAAATAGGCAATTTGCTCAAAGGACTGAAAATTTTAAGAATCGAAATTTTTTCAGTTTTTTGAGTTTTCCCCCAACTAATAAAAAGTTTTCCTTCTGAAGCTTCGAGATCATAAATATCTTCAGCCGCTTGTTCCGGCGTCACCATAACCTGATATGATTCTCCAAACGCACCTCGATATTTTGAGTAGAGTTTTTTCCCTCTAGATCCATAGCGAGTATTCAAATACTCTTCAAGTTGTTCTTCCCATTTACTGATGCAATCTAGCACGTGGAGCCAGCTCTTCATTAGCGAAGACGGCAGAGCATTTCCCTGTGAAAGAGATTTTAGCTGAGACGCAACATCTGCTATAGAATTTGCAGAGTTATCCGAAATTACAGAACTTTTTTTTGCTAATACAAGCTTTTGTTTCTTTAAGTTGTCCATAAATTTATTTTGAACTTTGTATTTAAAACGTCAATATCAATTTATTTATTTCTAATTATGGTAGCTATGAAATTTTCAACTGGTTGCGAAATAATTTTATGGCCTTCTTCAGAAAAATGCCCGTCAAGCGGAATATAAAGCCGCGAAGGTTCTGAGCATCTTTTCATTTCAGGCGTTAAATCCAGATACGGGATTCCGTTTGTATTTGCAATCTCTGTAATCTTTCGATTGGGCAGCATAGTGTCATACTCTTCTGAACTAATGCCATTTTTTTTTGCAATATTCAATTGTAATGACTCATCTATCTGCACTAAATCAGGAATCATAACGATCGCAAATATTTTTGAATCTTCGTCACAACTTTTTTTCCATAAAGAAATTGTTTTTGCGGTTTCTAACCAGCCTTTTTTCCATGGATCACGACTCACATAATCTTTTCTCAGCATAGAGAATGCATCGTTCTGAGCAACTTCATTGAATTCTTCTTTGCTGTGTTGTTTCTGCCAAAGGGATCTCAATTTTCTAAAAATAATCCTGCTCCACGAATATAACTCAAGCTTGCCTAAAAGCGGATCTAGCTTCAATCTCACCCACGAAGGCCGATATGTCGCTAAATTACCGTCTATAACCTGAACAAAAAGATTTCCGGTTGCATTATCGTGAGCATCATTACCTAGAAAAAAAAATAATAAAACAATTTCAGGATTAAACTTTGCAAACAAAGATCTCTTTGCATTTTCATATAATAATTTTTCCTGAATCGTTGAATATCCCGGGGTTCCAAAATTTATAATCTCAATTTTTTTATCCAAAATATTTTTTTTGTTCAATTCGTTTTCAATTATTTTAGAAAAAGTGAAACTATATTTGTCAACTCCGGTTCCAAATGTAAACGAATCGCCAAAAAAAGCGATATGCCTAATTTCTGTATCCTCGTCCCAATTTCGCCCTCTAAAGCCAAATTGATTCAAACTCTCTCCTAAATATGAAAAGTTCGGGCGCATTCTATAAGCTAAAGTTGAATCAGAAATATACATTCCTCTTGTAGCCTGAATATCCGGCAAAGGGAAGATAAGCCTCAAAATCAATTCTGAAATCAAAAAGCCAAACACAATTCCAAACGTAATAAGAATTAATTTTTTTCGCACAAAGTATCCTCTTTTTTTCGTTTCATACTCTCAGCATATCATAATATCTAGTAATTCAAAAAATCCATTATATCCGGTAGCTTATTTTTATTTGCCAATTTCTTATGAAAAGATATTCTTATATAAGGTGAATCGATGTCCGAGATTAAATCAGAAATTTCAATTCTTATCGTAGATGATGAAGCTGTCATACGTGATAGTCTTTCAGCTTTATTGTCTGAAGAAGGCTGGAATATTTATACTGCATCTAATGCGTATGAAGCTGTAAAAACTGCATTTCAGCCCGCAGACTCGGAATTGACAGAACAACAATTTACCGAAAATTGGAGCGATACGGCATAAATAATATCAATAGATAAAATAATATTACACTCCGAACTCCGGTTACACTATTCTTACTGACCGTATCTTTGACGATAGAATTGCATAATTCGTTCACGCTCTTCCGGTGGAAGTCCGCGAAGCCATTTGTTGTCATCACGATTTTTAATCTCCTCTATTACAGATTGAGCAGAAGTGCCTTGTGCAAGACGTTCAGCTTCAGGCAAAAATTCCGTGTAAAAATTCTTCGCAACCTCGTAGAAGCCATGCCACTGAGTGTAATCCGGTCCCATCATCGAAGCTCCCATTCGAGCCCGCCGGCCCTCATGGTGCCATAATTCGTAATATATCCATTCCATCTTTTCGTCGAACTGCGTCGGAGTAAGCTTCCCTGCATCTTTCAAAGCCGCGATTATTTCCTGCGCCGGGCGAGCAAATTTCTCATTGTAAAGATTTACAGCATTGTCGTATTGAACATAAAAAGAACTAACGAAATTCGAAGAGTGGCACGCGGCGCAAACATCCTTCATCGAATCACGGCGTGAATCGGAATTCTCAAGCTTTTGTGAGATAACAGGTCTAAGCGTCCATGAAATGCGTTTGCCAACATCATGAGTAACCGGCTGATTGCGTGTAGCACTCATATGGCACGTAGCACATGTAGGAGCCGCACTGTAGTTCACTCCAGCTATCCAAGTTTCCGAATTCATATTCATTGAATCGCGCTGAGAGTTGAACGCTATTCCGTGCTTCGATTCATTGTATATTTCAGCTTGAGGATGGTCAGGCCCCATATGACACTTTCCGCAAACTTCCGGTGAGCGCGCCATCTTGCGTGAAAAAGTATGGCGCGAATGGCAGGCTGAACAGCTTCCGCGTGAACCATCCAGATTCATTCGTCCCATTCCTGTATTCGGCCATGTTGCAGGGTCAAAAAGTAATTTGCCTGAAGTATCACGTCGAACTGCACCTGTATCAGTGAATAAAAATCTCACCTTTGTTCCATGACATTGCTGGCATCCGTTTGCGGCGGCCGGTAATCCTTCTACTACTTCGCCAAGAACATTGTCGAGCGAACCGAGAATCTCGCCGGCGCGAGCGTGATGGCTTGTCTGAAATTCATCGGCTATCTCTTTATGGCAAACAGCGCAATCTTTTGGGGTCACTATAGTAGCAATTAAATTTCCATTATGCATAAATGCATCAGAATCTGAAGAATCGGCTCCGTGACATTCAATACAGCCGGTTCCGATCTTTGAATGCAGGCTCTCGCGCCACTGCTGAACTATCACCGGCGTCCTAGAAGTATGACATGCAATACAATTCTATTCTTCGGATTTCCCGATTCTTCTGTAGTAGAGCCCAGAATACTCGACTGAGTAACTGCAATTAGAAACACAATCAAAAAAGTCATCCCAAAAAAAATCGTTGCACGATTTATTATTCCATATTTTTTTTGCATGATGAACTCCTTTCCTTCAAATAAAATATTTACCACTATTCCAGTGAACATAATATCTTTAACAAATAATAATCAAAGCAAAAACCACAAGCTCTTATGTTTTTAACTTGCACGTTAGCAAGCCGTAGTGAAAAGCTACACTAAAATTTATTTACTTAATGAGATTTAATGAAATAATAGTGAATCAATTTTGAAAATAAGGAGTCTTATTATGACAAGAAACAATGCATTATTACTTGCGGCGGCATTATTGGTTGGAATCGGAATCGGTTATTGGGCGGCAGTGCCGAAGAACAATCTGGAACCGGTTGAGAATAATGCTCATTCAATGATGAGTTCAGGAGCTATGTCCGCAACCTGTCCGATGAATACAGACAGCTCTGCAATGAATCAAAGTTCATCCGGGATGTCGATGGAGCAGGCTTCACCTGAAGAGCTAGCGGCGGCTGAAAAAGAGTTAGCCGCAGACCCCAAAAATATCGACAAGCTAGTCGAAGTTGCCCGTCAAAAACGCAGACTCGGCAAAGCCGAAGAATCTGAAAGCGATCTAAAAAAGGCTCTATCTATAAACGCCAATCATCCTGGAGCACTTTTCGAAATGGCAGTACTCGCAATGCATGAATCCGGAGACAATAACAAAGCCATTGAATACTTCGAGAAATATTTAAAGGTCGAACCGATGGGTGCAAAGTCTGAAATGGCAAAAAAGGCAGTAGAAGCTTTAAAAGCAGAACTCAACAAATAATAAATGTTTAAGCGATCAATCTCTTTTCTCTCCTCGATGGAGTTTGCCATAGCTCTTCTTCTAATTATCGCTATAGTTTCCGGCATTGGAACGTTTCTTGACCTCGGAAGCGAAGCAGACGAATCTGCATACATTCGCACCTTCGGACCTGTTGTAATGAAAGTAGCGGAAACATTCGATCTGCATGCCGGCAAGATGTATGGAACAAAATGGTTCAACACTCTGCTCGCTTTGCTGGTTGCCAACTCGTTACTCTGCGGAATCAACTGGCTTCCGAAAACAATGAACTCTATTAAATCATCTGAGCCTATCAAAAATAAAAACGAAATTCTTTCCATGACTCCGTCTGTAACTTTAGACGCCTCGAAAACATCCTTCGATAATTTTTCTCAAACTCTAAATGAAAAAGGATTTGAGATAAGAACTCTGGAAGAGAATGGAGTAAAAATGCTTGTTGCGGAGAAGCACCGCTACAGCCACTGGGCGTTCTTCATAACGCATATTGGATTCATCATAATCATTATCGGAGCGGTAATGGGCAGGCTTTGGAGTGAAAAGGGAAGCATAATAATAGAAGAAGGTGCAATGAACGATACTGTGCATCTTCGAAACGGCAGTGAAAAAAAACTCCCATTTGCTCTTGCGCTAGATGATTTCAAAATGGAATATTACAGTGATCTCGAAATATCTTCTCCTGGCATAAATGAATCCGAAAGAAAAACCGTTGATATCGGCAGTGAGCTATCTTCTCCTGACGGCAAGTATTCTATTCATGTTGATGCAATATATCCGGATGCAGTTTTTGAAAATGACAAAATTGTTGAGCGTTCAAAAGATTTTATCTCACCGATCATGCAGGTCTCGATTATTGAAAATGGCATTGCCAAAGAAAAGGTTTTTCTCTTTCCTGATGAAAAACCTATCACAACCTCTTCAGGAATTTCTCTCCGATATTTAATCGACCCTAACAATCCTCCAAAAGATTGGATTTCCGAAATAGTTGTTATATCCGGCAATCAGCCGGTTGGAAGAAAAACTGTAAGAGTCAATCATCCGCTCGACTTTGCCGGATGGCGATTCTATCAATCCAGTTATGATCAGGAGGGTTTTCGATACACCGTGCTCGAAGCCGCTAAAGATCCCGGTGTTCCCGTTGTATATACCGGCTTTATCGTGCTTCTTATCGGTGTCTCTTTCATATTTTTCTTTTCGCATCGCAAAGTTTGGGCATTAGTGAAAAATGAAAATGGAAAAAAAATTCTTGTTGCATCGTCCTGGACATATCATGCTCATAGAGATGCAAGGAACTGGTTTATGACTTTAGTGAAAGAATCGGAATTAAAAATGGCAGGAGGAAAGGAATGAGTTTACTTTTCAATGCGGCACTCGTCATGTATCTGGCGGCGACTGTAATTTATATTGCCGCTTTTTCAGCCAGAAAAGAGCATATCGGTAAAACAGGCTATTATGCTCTTCTATTGGGCGGAGTCTTCAACACTGCGGCAATAGGAATCATGACCGTTAAAGCCGGAAGAATTCCTTTCACCAACACATTTGAAACTTTAGTTCTTTTTGCGTGGCTCATCGTGGTATCAACTCTTATTCTCGAAAAGTATCTCGAAATGCCTATTGCCGGAGCAGGCGCCTCTCCTCTCGCGCTTCTCTTTCTCGGATATGCTCAATTGCAAGGTGAAATAGAATTGCGTCCATTGATTCCCGCATTAAAATCCAATTGGCTTCTTGCACACGTTGTTTCCTATTTCATCGGTTACTCGGTAGTGGCTTTTTCTTATGCGCTCGGAGTGCTTTATCTTCTCGCTCAGGAAAAAGACGATCGAAACAGCAAAGCGTGCCGGTGGTTCGGTTCAGTCAATGCAGGATTAATTACAGGTGCCTTAGTCTATTTTGCGTTGCATCTTATCCTCTCAAAAATCGACGCTCTTGCACCAATTGAAGGAATTCGAGCAAGGTTCAGAATACCGCTTGATGCGAAAGCATTTTCAATAGCATTACTCGTTGCTATAGGAACCGGAATTTTTTCCGGCAAGATCTCTAAAACTCTTCTGTCGATCTTGCCGCCGCTCGACAAAATAGACCAAGCTGTCGAAACGGCGATTCGCTTCTCATTTCCATTCATGACTTTAGGAATAGTCACAGGAGCCGTATGGGCAAACGAGACCTGGGGCACCTACTGGTCATGGGATCCGAAGGAGACATGGGCGCTGATTACCTGGTTAATTTACGCGGCATATCTTCACTCAAGGATAGTTGCCGGTTTGAGAGGCAGATGGACGGTTGCGCTTGCTGTGATCGGCTTTGTAATTGTTGTCTTCACATATTTTGGAGTTAATTATTTTCTGTCAGGACTGCATTCGTACGCATAAAGGAGAATAAATGAACGTCAATAAAAAGATTACTGTTGTATGGTGCATTTTTGCCGTGGTGGTCATAGCAATGTTATTCTATGCGGCAAAGCAATACAAGCGACCGTCAATAAGTGCTGGCATCGATGAGCTTCTTTTAAATCCGCACGAACTGGCATTTAGAAAAAATGGAAAGGAAGTTCCTCCACAAATAACGGCTCTCATTAAACGGCTGAATGAAAACGGTGAGGATCTTGACGCACTGTTAGCTCTTTCAACTTATCAGATTGCTATTGGAGACACTGATCTTGCTGAAGCAAACATATCCAAGGCATCGATAATAGCTGAAGATACTGCCACTCTGATGGTTGCCAGTGTGCTCTACGGGAGGCTTGGAATAGCAAAGAAAGCTTATGCGGCATTGGGCAAAGCATTGGTCACCGAGCCCGACAATGCTGAGTTGCATTATCGCGCCGGCATAATCGCATTCCACAATCTCAGTGATACCGGTCTTGCAATTCAGCATTGGAAGAGATTTATCGAATTGAAACCCGGGACGATGGAAGCTGAAGAGATGAATAAAACAATCGATTATCTAATGTCTAAATCAAAATCATGACCTGATCAAATTCGAAGTAGAATTTAAATCGCAATCACGCCAATCCTGAAGTACAGGCTAAAGCTTGCGGCTACCACATTGCACCCACATCACACTTTACGATTGTCACGCAGGAATAAGCCTGCGGCTACCACCCATAGCTGAGAACGTATGAAATAAAAATTCACCACGGAGTTCATGGCGAACACATAGGTTCGCCCATACCACATTATCTGTGGTGAAAAATTATTTTTTTACACGTTCTGACGCATTGCCAATTCCGTGTGGATGCAGTCATTATATGGCTCGTTGTAATTTATGCTGTATCAGCTTATTGACACTCTTACCCTCTTGGAATGCCTTTCCGGCAAGAACTTTATGCAATTGAGGCGGAATTCTAAGTGCTATTTTCCCTGAAAACTTCTTTCTTGCCATCGTAACTGGAAGCGGTCTTCCTTCTCTTCGAAGTAGTTGTACGGCTTCATCCACTGCTTTACACAGTTCATTAAAAACCTTTTTCTGATTCTTCCCGTGTACACCACCCAAAATCAAACCTGGTGCCATCCCAATATAACACTGATCCTCTTCAGACCACTCCACAATCTTGAGGTAATCATTGCTCTTTTTTTTGCTCATTACTGAATCTCCTTTAATGCCCGTTTTACGGCTTTTTCCTGATAGGGCAATGCATCTTCCCCTTGGTTCCCTGACAAGCGAACAACATAAGGACACTTAGGATGTAAGAAATTCCTGTGGCTACCCTTGCCTCCTCTATTGACATACCCAGCCTTTTCCAAATCTGCAATAAGTTGTCGTATTTTCCGAGGCATAATATAGGATAGTGTGATATCACAATAATATCATTTGTCAAATATTATTTAGGTTCGCCCCTATCGCATACTCTGTGGTGAATTTTCAATTATTTCACACGTTCTGGCGACTGGCAGGGCGAAGGTCTCAAACCAAATCCTAATCCCAAATCATAATCTGTCGAGCACGAATCAGAATTTCATCACGCCAATCCTGAGAGAAGTATTCCAATCAAGTATGCAGCGCCAGAGGCAAGTCCACCGACAATAAGCATTTCCAATCCTGAAACAAAAGGATTGCGGAGTGTAAACCTGTATTTCAACGAGCCGAGAATAAAAAGCGTTACTCCTGTTAGAAACGATGCGACCATAAAAGTATTTTCTCCGAATACAGGAACAAAACGTGAAACAACATAAGCGGCTAAAGGAATGAAACCAAAAATAATAAATGAAATAAAAGTTACTGCAGAATTTTTGAGAGGAGATTCCTCTTCGCTTACAATAGAT
>PEWQ01000110.1:1088-20727 GCA_002780065.1 Candidatus Hydrogenedentes bacterium CG07_land_8_20_14_0_80_42_17 | reverse complement strand
TTAAGCTGATTGGATTCGGGCATGTCACCGAATGCACCGTACGACTTCAAGCGCTCAGCAATCGGGCGTGAAAGTGAAGTTTTGGTTATCAAATCTTCAACGCTTAAAATCTGTTCCTCTTTTAGCGCCTTCTCGATTTTTTTTGCCGCCTTTTCTCCAAGTCCCTGAACTGAAAGAAGCGGAGCGCGAACCGAATTGTTTTCCACAATAAATTTTGTGCAGTCTGATCTTCTGATATCGACTGGTTCAAGACTTATACCTCTCAAGAACATCTCTCTAATAATTTCTAATACCACTGCTTTGTCTTCCTCTTTCTTCGTAGTCAGACGTTCACGTTCTTTCTTTTTAAATTCTGACAAAGCCTTTGCAACCGCTTTCTCGCCGCCTGCCGCTATATCATAACTGAAATCCTCTACATTTATAGTCAGCCAAGTCGAATAAAAAGCGGCGGGGTAATAAAGTTTAAACCATGCAATACGAAGCGACATCAAAACATAAGCGGCTGCGTGGGCTTTAGGAAACATGTATCGAATCTTCTTACAGCTGTCGATCATCCATTGCGGAACTCGATGCTTTTGCATCTCGGCTTCGTCTTCCGCAGTCAAGCCTTTGCCTTTCCTTACGCGCTCCATTATTCCAAACGCTCGTGCCGGCTTAATTCCAAATTTGATAAGTCCGTTCATTATGTCCTCACGGGTAGCTATCACCTCGGAGAGTCTGGCAGAACCACTTTTTATCAATGTCTGAGCGTTTCCCTGCCATACGCCTTCGCCATGCGAAACGCCGGAAATTCTGATCAGCTCATCTATTGTCTCGGGGCGAGTATCCGAAAGTATTCCCATTGCCATTGGCGTTCCGAATTCAGGAACTCCAAGCGTGCCCGAAGGATAACCCAATCTCGATTCAGTTATTCCAAGAGCTTTAGGCGAGTTGAAAAGAGAAAGAAGTTTTTTATCGTTGATAGGCACCGTCATAGGATCTATTTGCGTAATCGAATGAAGCATTCTGATCGCAGTTGGAGCCTCATGCGCAAGCACGTCGACCTTTACGACCGTTCCCTCATACGAATGAAAATCGAAATGAGTCGTAATCGAATCGGACTCTTCAGAATTTGCCGGCCGCTGAACAGGCATAAAATCATATATTTCCTTATCCTTTGGAATAATCACAATGCCGCCAGGATGCTGGCCTGTCGTGCGCGCAACCTCAGTTAATATCGATGCGTGCCGTTCCATCTCGATCGGCTTCATCGTAATTCCATTTTCTTCGAGATGCTTTTTTACGATGCCCAGAGCATTTCGTGCTTGAAGAGTGCTGATTGTGCCGGCACGAAAAACATATTCTTTCCCAAATGTCTCTTCAATCTCGCGCATTGCCCTTCCCTGATACTCGCCTGCAAAATTCAAATCAATATCCGGAACTTTGTTTCCTTCCCATCCCATAAAAGCTTCAAAAGGAATTTCATATCCATCGCAAATCATAGCCTCGCCGCAGCAATCCTTTGGAGGCAAGTCAGGACCGCAAGAACCTTTTTTATTCTTCTCTGTAAAAAATTCAACTCGACCGCATTTTGAACATCGATAATGAGGAGGAAGCGGATTCACCTCTGTAATTCCCGAAAGAAATGCGACAAGTGAAGAGCCGACCGAACCGCGGGAGCCAACAACAAATCCATTTTTCAGCGAACTTTTTACAAGCCTCATAGCAATGAGATAAAGAACTGCAAATCCATTTCCGATTATCGCTTTCAATTCCTTCTCGATTGAATTTTTAATTATATCCGGCACATCTTCAAATTTGCGGTCTTTGCCTCCGTAAAGTTCTGTAGCCTTCTCCATCGTCACCTTTTGCAGTTCTACATCCGCTCCGTCAATAATCGGAGGAAAGAATCCTTTTGGTAAAGGCGACACGTCTTCAAGTGTATCGAATAGTTTTGACGGAGCGTCAATAACAACTTCCTCGGCAAGCTCCTTTCCGAGAAATGAAAAACTCTCAAGCATCTCATCCGTTGTCCTCAAATGATGAGAAGGCAAATTATGACTTTTCTGAATTCTCACAATCTTCCTCGAGGCAGACAAATGAGACTCAAGATGATACGCTTTCGAAACGGCGATTACAGGTTTGTTCATTTTTTTGCCGAGCTCTATTACCACTCGAATCAGCTCATGAATTTCATCTTCGGAATTGAATATTCCTTCAGCTAGTTTATCAGAATAAAGATCAGGCGGAGCTATTTCCAGATAATCAAAATTCTTCGCTATTCTTTCTATTTCCTTTTTGTCGTCTCCTCTAACAATAGAATCGAATATAGGCCCCTCTGTGGCTCCAGAGCCTAACAGCAATCCTTCGCGAAGTTTATTAACCAAAGAAGAAGGAACCCGCGGGCGAATATAGAAATGTTCAAAATGCGATGCAGTAACGATTCGGTAAAGATTTTTTAGTCCGATTCTATTTTTCGCAATCAGAACCGCCTCATTCGAATGAAGTCTCTTCGCTTCAATTTTAGGAATCAGTTCATTCAATTGAGCAAATTTAGTTATGCCTGCATCTTTCAATCTAACGCACAATTCCAGCCATATTCGCGCAAGCGCTCTGGCGTCTTCAACAGCTCTATGAGCCTCAACCAAAGGCACCTTCAATTCTTTTGCAATAGTTCCTAACTGAAAATTCTTAATTCTTGGCAATAGTGCTCGGCAAATACCAAGAGTATCAGCAAGCGGAGGAAATTCGTTTTTCTTCGGCCAATGCTTTCTTAAAAATCCCGCGTCGAAATCTGCGTTGTGAGCAATCAACACCGAATCACCGATAAATTTTCTGAACTTTTCTAAAACTTCTTTCCACTCCGGAGCGCCAACCAGCATTTCATCGTTTATACCTGTAAGCTTCGTAATAACTGGAGAAAGCTTTTCGCCTGAATTAACGAATGAATGAAATTCTTCGGCAAGCCTTCCCTTCTCAACTCGATATGCTCCAACCTCGATTACTTTATTTGAATTTGCCGAAAGCCCTGTTGTTTCGAGATCAAATACAACAGCAGAACCGCTTATCATTTTGTCGAATTTTGAATTTTGAGTTTTGAATATTTTTTTAGTATCATCGACAAAATTTATCTGACAGCCAAGCCCCATTTGTATGCCTGCTGATTTTGAAAGCGAATATAATTTTGGAAAAGCCTGCACCACTGAGTCATCAGTCAAAACAAATTTATCCCAGCCCCATCTCTTCGCTGTGTTTATAAGGCTCTCAATATCAATCAGCCCATTAAGACGCGACAATTTTGTGTGACAGTTGAACTCGATTCGCTTGCGAACAGCTTTGTCGATTCTGAGATTTTGCCCCAATCGCGCAATATCGCGGATAGAGAGGCATAGCTCATTGTTCATAAAAGTATCCGATTCGATTTTGCCTCCAACTTTTACATAATCTCCATTGCGTAATTCGGAAATTTTTTCAGGCGGTTCAAATAACTTTACGCGTATTGAGTCTTCATTGTTTGTAACTCCGGCAGTGAAAACTCTTTTCCTGCCTTCACGAATGTTGATGTTAAAAAGCGAGCCTTGAATCACTGCGTATCGTACAGGAGTTGCAATATCCTGAATCTTCATAGAGTCTGCTCTCAGCGGAAATTCAGCGCCGGCAAGCAGTTCAAAAGATTTCTGCTTTGAGCTTCGCACCTTTTTTTTCTCCGGCAATGGAAGTTCGAGCGAACCTTCCACAAACTTAATCTTTTTTACTCCTTGCCATCTCTTATTGATCTCTTGCAAAAATGCATCTCCGCATTTCAAAACTGTCAGTCTTCCTGCGGCTATCGAATCCGCACAAACAACATTCAACGTTTCGGCTTTAAGCTGAGGCTGTGAAACTAAGAGCCAAGGAATAGACTGAGTCATTTTTGATTTAACTCCGGATACAACAGATTCCCAATTTTCTTTCAGCGCATCTTCAGTAACAATTTCAGTCGAATTGAATTCGCGCTCGAAACGCTCAATCTTAATTGTCATTCCTGGAATTGCTTTTACAGCCGCAACCTCTATCCTCTTTAATGTATCATCAGTAAGAATTGCGGGTAGGTCCATCACAACTATGATTAGCGATTTTTTCCGTTCAAATCTTATTTCCATTAATTCTGCTTTCTGAAGAAGTATTCTTTCTTCGGAAGTGACTTCGCCGTGAGCGAGGCATGAAAGTATTCTATCCAATCCGGCTTTCTTTTCATTTTTCGGTGTATCTAAATTAGAATCTATGTTTAAAATATCAGTCATAATTGCGAATGAAGAGTAGCTGGAATTGAAATGCTTTGTCAAGAAAACAAATTGATTGAAATGGTAATTTATTATCTCAATTATTAAAGTCAATTCTCGTTTGATATTACTATCTTATGTAATTTCAATAGCAATTGTGGCTGTGTAAAAAAACTTGCGTTATCCAAATTTTTCCTCAGAATAATCACGATAAATGAAGACTCAAGAATCCATATTAAAAGGAGCTTTCTTTTTCCTCGGAGCAAGTATTTTAGTCAAAGGAATCAGATTCATTCAAAGCATAATTACTGCAAATGTTTTTGGAGTTTCCAGCGAGCTCGACACTTTTTTCATCGCGTTTAATATTTCAATGCTTCCGGTAAATGTTTTGTTTTTTGCTATGCAAGCAGTGCTGGTGACAACTCTTTCGCAAGTATCCAAAGACGGTGAAGAAAAGGTTTCGCGATTTGTAACAGAAAGTTTAATTTTATCGGTCGCGATTTCGCTTCTTTCAGGCATTGCAATAATTCCTCTCGCATGGATTTTCATGCCCTTTTTAGCTCCGGGTTTCAACGAGACACTTCGTTCAAATGTTATAGATATTCTGATTCAGCTCTTCCCTTTCATAATCATTTCAGGGCCTGCATGGATTCTTACAGGAGTCTTGCAGTCGAAGAAGCGTTTCTTTTCTTCTGCCATTATTCCAGGAATTACTCCTCTACTTACTGTTCTATTTCTTTTCACGTTTAAGAATTCAATAGGAATTAAGTTATTCGTTATCTGTATGTGCGTCGGAATTCTATTTGAATTTCTGCTTTCATTTTGGATTTTAAACCGAACAAAAATCCTATCGAGAATTACATTTAATATTTCCAAAGAATGCCGAAAACTCGCAGGTGAATCATTCATTCTTTCAATTGGAACCTTTCTTATGTTCTGCACTTCACTGGTAGAACAAGCCTTTGCAACATTATCCGGAAGCGGAGGTATTTCTATTTTGTATTATGGAATGAGGCTTCCGTATCTCTTAATCGCGCTCTCTGCCGTTCCGCTTGGAGCTTCGATACTTTCACACTTTTCTGAACTGCTTGCAAAATCCGAAAAAAAAGAATGTGCGAGGGTGTGGGCAAAATACACTTTGGTAAGTTTAATTATTAGCGTACCCGTAGTCGCAGTGTTGATTTGGTTATCCAAAGAACTCGTGGCACTTCTCTTTGCAGGCGGCTCTTTCGGAATTATTGAAATTGAAAAAGTGACTGCCGTTCAACAACTTTTTCTTTTGCAACTGCCTGCGTACATCGGAATGGTAATCAGCCAGCGATTGCTGACTGCAATGAATCAAAACAAAATTGTCGGCGCGATTTCAGGATTCTCTCTATTATCGATATTGATATTAAATGCAATATTGGAACCGCATCTCGGTTTGAGCGGAGTGGCTTTATCGACCAGTATGATGTATTGGATAGCATTTTCGATAAGCGCAGGTTCGGCATTCAGAATAGTCAAATCAAAGTCGGTTTAATCGCTTGAGCCAATTCAATAGCTTTATTTATTTCCGCTTCAGTTAGATTTCTCCAAAATACAAACCATTTATCGGTTTTGACGCATCCTGAAGCTTTTTCAAAATACCAACCGTTTATCGAATTGTCAGGTCTGCTTCGCCAGAAGAAGGAATCATGATGGTGAAGAAGCATCTGCCACAGATCGGTAGCTATCCCCTCTCCTCTAGCTTCAGGCCGAACAGCAAATTTATCGAGATAGTTCAGTCCTTCTACTTCTTTTACGATAACGGCTCCTTTGTAATCAGGATCAACAATAATTGTCTTAAACTTCTCTTTTTGTTTTGTAAAATAAGAACGAATCAAACTTCTGCCGAACGCTTTTTGAATCAATGCTCTCAGCCTGACTGACGACAAATCCTCTAAAGAATCATAAATTTTTATGCTCCGGCCTGCCTTAATAAGAGTGCCTGCGCCCTTTTGAGTAAAAAGTTCTCTCAGAAGATTTGATGCACTACAAATTTCAACAATTGTTCGGTTGGGAAGCCGTTCCAAAAGCAAAGCTGATTCAGAAATGATTCGTTTGTCTTCTTTCAACATCATATCTGAATTCATAAATTGTTCTTTATGCAGTTTTAAATTCACATATTCAATTGGAGAATTGTTTGAAGACCTCAAAGAACCAAACTCTCGGATTTTAATTATTTTTCTAGGCTTAAGTTTTTCCACTAGAGCTTTTGTTGCATCGAATAATCTCAAAGGTGAACTATTAATTTTTTCTTTGCATATCGGTTCTTGAGAAGACGTTGCGGCAACGATCGGCAAGGTATCTTTTCTAATCGACTTTGATATTTGAGCTGTATGAACATGAATGTGATCATTCTCATCTCGATGAAAAATGCCTCCGACAAGACCTGCCGCTTCCACATCATTTACGTTGAGCGAAGAAACAAGCGTTTCATTAAGAGCAAGCGTCATTTCCGAAGCCTTGTAAATTTCATCCCGTTCCGGCAAAGGTTTTCTTTTAGTCAAGCCGTCCAGCCAATGAATAAACTTTCCTTGTTTTCTTTTTTGATCAGCTAAAGAGACACCATGAACAATGACAGGATAAAGATCCAGAGAAGATAGAAACGCAAGCTGAAGCGAAAGAATATGCAACGATAAACTGGAAATATCGCTTGTGAGTTCAATAACGGCGAATCTCTGGGGCTCGCCCTTCTGGAAGAGTTTAAGATACATTTCAGCTTCTCTCGAAGCTCCAATCTCCTCAAAAAATCTTATGATTAATTCATACCGTTCCATACGGTCTCGAAACCTCCAGCACCTATCGCCTGCTTTCTTTATCTACCGCTTCAAACAAAAACCATTCGTCAGGCATGCCTTCCAATCCCATGTTATTAATAAAAATCGAAGGCGTATGCTTCACTCCGGATATATTCGCAATTGCAATGTCTCTCTGCAAATCTGCTACCGCCTGAGTATCATTGGTTATCTCGGCCATATTTGAAGCTCCGGCAATTCTAGCCAATTCGCCTTCCCTATCTTGCTTCAATATTTCAGGGTCATCAAATATCGCGTCGTAAGTTTCCCACAATTTTCCGCGGCGAGAAGCGAATTCAGCAACAAGAGCCGCATAACATGAATTAGGTATGTCGCTTTTCGCTGTCGGATTGCATTCACGTGAGCGCGGATACGGTACAAAAATAAGTTTTACGTCATAAGATTTCATAAGGTCTTCAAAAACTCTTTTGCTCTCACTGCAAATAGGGCACATAAAATCCGCAAATTCTACAATGGTCACTTTAGCGTCGCTAGTGCCTCTAAACGCTCGTTCTCCCAACAATTCATTAAGTTTTTCAAACTTTGGATACTTGCCTTCGAGTATCTGTTTATATGCCGGGCTCTCGTCTAAGAGTCTTTCTCTAGCTTTATAGTGAACCCAAGGAACTCCAACTACAGCCATCAGCAATGCAACAATAATTCCTAACGCGATAATTTTATTGTTCTTTATTGATATCCATTCAGACTTAAAAATTTCACGAATTGAAATTTTGCGTTGAGCAAAAAGTAAAAACGAAATCAAAAATAAAACAGGAGTTAAAATATGCAGAACCAGGCAGAATGGGCAATAAGCCTTCAATCTGACGTAAGAAATATAAACCAGCCAAAAGCAGAAAATTGTTCCCCACGCATTCAGCAGAAGCAGTAAAAAAGAATTTCTGTCTGAGCGTTTCAGTTGCAATACAGGCTGAACTGAAAGAGCGAAGATAAGCAGATATTGTCCGACCGCAAAATTCGAGAGCGGAATTCCAAAGAGTTTTCCGTATCTGGATTTCAAGGCGGGCAGACAGTCAAAACCTTCTCCTATGTGGCAGTAAGAAGCGAGGCTGTCCAAATCGCGCTGAAGCACAGAAAGCCAAATCGAGTCGAGAGCGCAAAGCGCCGCAACAACCGATAGGATCAACCAGAGATATGATCTTTTCACAGTCTTGAAAAGTCCATAATCCTTAGAAAGATCAAACCGAGCCGATTGAGCAAAGCTTTCCTATTAATGCGAAGAGAAAGATCATCGGTATTCACAAGAACCTCGTCGAAAAATTTATCAACTAGCGGTCTCATTTTAGCAATCTCATCGAGAGCCTCTTCAATATTTCCATTCGAAAGATTTTCGGCAACGTTTCGATCCAGAATGCTCACTGCATTGAATAAGTCTTTTTCAGCCGGCTCCACAAATTTTTCCTGCGAAGGTTCTGAGGAGCGTCCTTCTTCAGAGTCGAGAATATTCATCACACGTTTGAAAGAGGTGACCATATCTTCGAAGTCCGAACGTTCTTTCAATTTGGATGCTGCAATCGCGCGCAGTTCAAAATCTACGAAATTATGCCAACCGGAAGCGGCAACAGCTTCGAGCACTGCAATATTTATTTTCAAAGTTTCCGAAATGTAATTAACCAGACGCTGTCTCACAAAGTTCAAAACCTTTTCACCTGAAATAAGATTTGTGATATCAAATGAAATTTTATTTTCGAGAAGTATCCGAATTATTCCAAGCGCGGCGCGACGCAATCCGTACGGATCAGCCGAACCCGTCGGTTCAAGTCCGACTCCAAAAATCGAATGAAGAGTATCAGCCTTCTCAGCAAGAGCAACTATCGCAGACAATCCCTTCGGTATTCTCGGGTCAGCTCCGATAGGCCAATAATGCTCCTCAATCGATTCTGCAATTTCTAAGTCTTCACCTTGATGAAGCGCAATTCTTTTTCCTATAACTCCCTGCAGTTCAGGAAACTCGAATACCAATTTTGTAGTCAAATCAGCTTTTGAAAGTCGAACTGCTCTCTCTACACGTTTCAAGTCCTGATGCTTCAAAATCGGCGCAATGCGCAATGCAAGAGCAGTTATGCGTTCAACCCGTTGCAGAACTGTCCCGGCGTCCTTCTGAAAGGTCACTTTTGCAAGGTCTTCGGCTCGTGATATCAGCGGCCGTTCAATGTCAGTCTTCCAAAAAAATATTGCGTCGGAAAGTCGAGCTGAAAGCACGCGCCTGTTTCCTAATATGACATTTAAATAGCGTCTTTCATTTGCTTCATCATTGGAAGAATGTCCAAATGTTCGATTCGACACCAATATAAATTTCGGAATCAATTTCCCATTTTTAATTAGAGGAATATATTTTTGATGACGCCACATTGTAAGTTCTAAAATTTCTCTCGGAGCCGTAATAAAAGCCGTATCAAAATCTGCAACCATAATCTCAGGGTCTTCCGTATGATCACAGAGATAAAGAAATGTTTCTTCTCCGGAAAGAAGTACAGGCTCGGCTCCAATTAACTTCGCTTTTTTCTCGATTCCATCGCGAATAAATTTTATACGTTCTCTATGATCTACAATTACATTTGCATTCCGCAGAGTATCAACGTATTCAGATGCAGAATTAATCGGAACAGGCCGCGACATCAAATCTTTTTCGTTCGGCATTCGCCGAATAAAAGAGTTTCTTCCCGCAATCACTCCTGACCATTCTGCATTAACAATGTTGTTTTCAAGAAGCGCAACAATCCAGCGGACAGGTCTTACAAATCTCTTTCCGCTATTATTCCATCTCATTGATTTAGGCCATGGTATCGACTCGATAATCAAAGGAATTGCGTCGGAAAGAATTTCAGTTAAAGTTCTGCCGGGAATGTGAACCTTAGCAATAAGATACTCTCCTTCTTTTGAAATCTCAGAAATGTTTACTCCGACTTTTTTAGCAAATCCAATTGCCGCTTTAGTCGGATTGCCGTCAGAATCGAATGCAACGCGTAGCGGCGGGCCTTTGTAAGTTTCAATCGAATCATTACTTTTTAGAGGAAGGTTATCGGCAAGAATTGCAAGTCGTCTTGGAGAACCGTACTCCGTGATTACAAAATTTGTCAGACCTGATTTTATTAAAATATCTTCGGACGATTTTTTTAGAGCTGTTCTGCCGTTAGGCAAAAAACCTGCCGGAATCTCTTCGGTTCCGATTTCCAAAAGGAACTTCATTATTGTCCAGCCTTTGCTCTAGAGAGCGGAAACCCCAGGGCTTCACGCCACGCTAGGTATACCTGAGCTACTCTTTTCGAAATATTTCTGACTCTGCCGATATACGCCTGACGTTCGGTGACGGAAATCGCACCGCGAGCATCCAGCAAGTTAAAAGTATGCGAAGCTTTTAGAACGTGATCGTATGCGGGAAAAACGAGCGGAGTTTTAATTCCATTTTGATCCTCAACAAAAGTTTCTGCTAAACGCTTGGCTTCTTTTTCGCACCAATCGAAATATTGGAATAAAAATTTGCAATCGGAATGAGAAAAGTTGAAATGAGAAAACTGAAATTCTGTCGCAAGATGAATGTCTCCATATTTCATTCCTCCTCCCCAATTTACGTCATAGACATTATCCACGCCTTGAAGATACATTGCGATGCGTTCCAGCCCATAAGTTAGTTCAAGAGAAAACGGTTCAAGATCAATTCCGCCTGCCTGTTGGAAATATGTAAACTGAGTTATTTCCATTCCGTCCAGCCAAACTTCCCAGCCAAGTCCCCACGCGCCCAAAGTCGGTGACTCCCAGTCGTCCTCCACAAAGCGCACATCATGCTCGGAAAGATCAAGTCCTAATGCTATAAGCGATTCCAAATAAATGTCCTGAGCATTTTCAGGAGCAGGTTTCATTATGACTTGATACTGGTAATAATGCTGAAGCCTGTTTGGATTCTGTCCGTATCTGCCATCCGTAGGTCTTCTCGAAGGTTCAACATACGCGGCATTGAAAGGTTCAGACCCGAGACAACGCAAAAATGTATGAGGAGAAAATGTGCCTGCTCCTTTTTCCGTATCGTAAGGTTGAACAATAATACAACCTTTTTTCGAATAAAAATCCGAAAGCTTCAATATTATTTCTTGCAGATTCATAAGTTAGAATCATAACGAAAATGCAAATTCGAGCAAGAGTATTTAGGGGTCAGGCTTGAACTTTTTTACTTTTTCTTTTTTCATTTCAAAAACTTGTGGCATTTATAACTCTAATTAGAAGTATTTCTATTCGTGGTTACAAAAAAAGTAAAAAAGTTCAAGCCTGACCCCTTATGTCCTCAAAAATCGCTTATCCAATTCTTCGATTGTAAGTTTGATCATAGTAGGTCTACCGTGAGGGCAGGCCGAGGGATCAGTTGTCGAAAGTAAATCGGAAATAAGTTTTGATGCTTCTTCGGCAGTCATTCGCTCTGTTCCCTTCACAGCGGCTTTACATGCAAGTTTTGCGATTTTATGATAAGGAGCTTTCAATTCTGATTCATTTCCTCCAACTCCGATCTCCTTTAAATTTTCAATGACGCTCCTGATAATTTCATCTGCCTTAGCAAGATTAGCAAAAAGCGCCGGTACTGATTTAATCGCAATAGAGTCCGGCCATATTTCAATTTCGAAACCAATTTCAGAAAATAATTCGACAGCATCCTCAGCTATCGCGCGTTCGGACGGAGTAACTTCTATCAGCATAGGAGTCAAAAATGGGGCGGAAACAATCTCTTCATTCTGAATCTGAATCATCAATTTGTCGAAGATAACTCTCTCATGAGCCGCATGCTGGTCAATTAGGTAGAGTCCGTCAAACCCTTCAGCTAAAATAAATCTGCCGGCAATCTCACCAATAAATCGCAATGATAATCTCTCATCAGAAATTTCTTTTATTGGAGTAATTGTGCCAAGATTTTCCCTTTTAGTCTCATAATCAAAAATTGCGGAGAAAACCTGATTGCGATAAGGCGCATTTGAATCTCTATCAATTTTAGAAGCCTGCAAATTAAAATCATCATTCGAAATTGGTTTTACAGAAATGCCTCTCTGCAGTCTCGACCTCAAAACCTGAACAATGACGCGATGAATTTTAGAAGGATCTTTGAATCGGACTTCCGCTTTTGCGGGATGCACATTTACATCGACATCTGAAGGAGGTATTGCAATCGATATGAAAGCGATTGGAAAATTTCCCTGAGGCATAATGCCTTCATAAGCCTGCACAATCGCGTGAACGATGCTTTTATCAGCAATCGGTCTTCCTGATATATTGTAGTAAAGTCCGGTTCGATTCTTGCGCGAAATATGCTGAGGAGCAATTGCTCCTTCAATAATAATATCTCCACCGCGCTCAGAAACTTCTATCAATTCTTTCGCAAGGTCTGCTCCAAAAAGTTCCGAAACGGTGGCGCGTAAATCGCCTGTGCCTGGAGTTCTGAATATTTTTTTACCTTCACGAAATAATTCAATCGAAACGTCATTCCGCGCTAGAGCTATTCTTTCAGCAATTTCAGAAATTTTCGAAAATTCTGCAGTTTCAGACTTCATGAATTTTAATCGAGCAGGAGTTTTTTGAAAAAGGTTTCTGAGAATCACAGTTGTCCCTTCTGCTCTACCCTGAGGTAATATTTCAATTCCGGCTTTGTCATTTGGCTTCCACGAGTCAGAAAGTTTCAGCATCCGGCCTTCCGAGCCTTTTTTCTTTGTCACAATTGTTAAATGTCCGGCGGCAGAAATAGCTGAAAGAGCTTCTCCACGAAATCCCATTGTGGAAATATTTTCCAAATCGTCGGCAGATACTATCTTTGATGTCGCGTGCCGTTCTATTGCAATAGGCAGCTCTTCTTCCGTCATGCCGATTCCGTCATCCGAAATTTCAATGAGCCCAAGACCGCCGCGTTCAATTCGTATAGAAATATTTTTAGCGCCGGCGTCCAAAGAATTCTCGACCAATTCCTTAACTACCGACGCAGGCCGCTCTATTACCTCGCCAGCGGCAATTCTGACTATCGTTGATTCGTCCAGTCTGTGTATCATCAGCTCTTCAAACTCTCCTTCCATTTTGAAATCAAATCGAGAGCTTCTCTAGGAGAAATAGAATCGGGTTCGAGTTTGCTCAGTTCGTCAAGAACGGTTTTTTCTGAAGAATTAGTTTCATTCGGCTCAGTTGAAGAATAGAAAAGAGAGAGTTGATCCGATTCACTGCTATGCCGTTTCATATCTCCATCTTCTAAGGAAGAAAGAATATTTTTTGCCCGCTCTAAAACATGTTTCGGAACTCCTGCAAGCGCCGCAACCTGAATTCCATAAGACCTGTCCGCCGCTCCGTTTCTTATAGCATGAAGAAAGTGAATTTTGTCTCCCCATTCCTTCACCGAAACTGTGCAGTTAAAGACTCCATCAATTTCTTCGGCAAGAGCAGTCAGTTCATGATAGTGAGTTGCAAACAAAGAGATGCACCCGCGCGATGAGAGCGCCTCCACAATCGCCCATGCAATCGCGAGCCCGTCAAACGTTGAAGTCCCGCGTCCAATTTCGTCGAGAATGACCAGCGATTTTTTCGTCGCGTTTCTCAATATCATTGCCGCCTCAATCATCTCTACCATGAAAGTCGAAAGCCCGCGCGCAAGCCTATCCGAAGCGCCTATGCGGGCATAAATGCCGTCGAATGGCGAAATTACGCATCTGGCGGCAGGCACAAAAGAGCCTGCCTGAGCCATCAGGCTTATGACCGCAGTCTGACGAATAAAAGTCGACTTGCCTGCCATATTCGGGCCGGTCAAAATCATAAACCGATTCTTCGAGTCCATTAGCGTGTCATTAGGAACAAAACTTGATTCTGCCGAGAGTAATGCCTCGACTACCGGATGGCGGCCGCCTTCAATCCTGATGAACGGTTCATCGGATTCGATAACATCAGGTTTCGTGTAATGTCGATCCGCCGCCGCTTGAGCGAACGCCGCAGATAAATCGAATACGGCGATCTTATGAGCTGTTTTCTGGATTCTGGGCAGGAAAATTAAAATTTCTTCTCTCAATCGATTAAAAAGTTCTATCTCTAATTCCGTAATCTTCTCTTTTGCGCCGAGCACAATCTCTTCATGATGCTTTAACTCTTCAGTGTAATAACGCTCGGCACTTGTCATTGTCTGCTTTCTGATATAGTTAGAAGGCACTTTATCAAGATTTGCTTTCGTCACCTCTATGAAATATCCAAAAACATTATTGAATCCAACTTTCAAAGAAGAGATGCCTGTTCTTGCTCGCTCCCTCTCCTGAAGCCCTGCAATCCACTGCCTCGACTCTCGCGACCCGTATCTCAATTCGTCAAGTAACGAATTGACTCCATCTCTAAAAAGCGGACCCTCTCCAATATCAAGCGGAGGATTTTCAACAAGCTTCTTTCGTATGAGCTCGATTAATTCAGGAATCGGGTCTACATCATTTTTAATATCTTCAAGAGCCGGATGGTCTGCCGCATTTATTATTGCAGGTATCGCTTCAAGCGAACTTGCCAGAGCAACGACCTCATGAGGAGTGATTCTGCCGAGCGCAACCTTGCCGGAAAGCCGTTCCAAATCGTAAACCTTCTTCAAAAGTGTTCTCATTTCCGCTCTCATGATGCTGTCTGAAAAGAAGGCTTCAACTGCGTCCAATCGCTTTCTGATCTCTACAGCATCTCTGATTGGAGCCGCAATTCTGCGCGCAATAAGTCTGGAACCCATAGCAGTAACCGCTTTATCCATAGATGAAAGGAGAGTTGCTTCGGTATCGCGTGAAGGAGAATCTAATATCTCTAATTGAAGCAGTGTGGCGGCATCGATTTTAACTGTATCGTTCAATCCTATTCTTGTCAGAACAGCAATGTGTTTTAGAGAAGACTTTTGAGTTTCTATGAGGTATGAGAAGAGCGCGCCGAGCGCGGACAATGCATTCTCATCGAGTTCAAAAGCAATTAGAGTTTCAACTCCGAAATGATTCTTCAGAACTTCTTCACCATGTGATGCGCCAAATCTCCATGAAGGCAGTTTGGTAATATGAGTTTCAAAACCGAATGAAAGTAAAAAATCGTCAATCGATTGATTATCGATTGAGCGGTTCGAATCAGGGATTAATATTTCGGATGTTCTAAATCCGGCAAGAGCGCTGTTTATTTCGTCTAAAGTGTCGTAGATGCCGTAATACATCTCTCCTGTCAATAGATCACAAATAGCGAGAGAATATTTTTTATGTTTTTTCGAAGTATCATCCGAGACAAAATTAAATGCGGCAATGAATTTATTTTCTCTGCCGTCGGAGCTTGAATATGTGCCTGGAGTAATTATTCGAACGACTTCTCTTTTGACAAGTCCTTTCGCTTTTTTAGGATCTTCAGTTTGGTCGCATAGCGCTACGTGATATCCTTTGCGAATTAGTCTTGCAATGTAAGATTCAACTGCATGATGCGGCACGCCGGCAAGAGGAAGCCGGCCGGCCTTTCCCATTGGCTTCGAGGTCAAAGTCAATTCCAGCTCACGCGCCGCAATTTCAGCGTCCCTTTCGAACATCTCAAAGAAATCTCCGATGCGATACATCAAAATTGCATCAGGATGCTCCGCCTTGACAGCGCGATATTGCTTTAGAAGTGGAGTCTCATCTGCCATCAGTCTTTCCTTTAAAACCTAATCTTCAATTAGCAATGGTATCACTTTTTTTAACCCGAACTCTACAATTTCTTCCGCGCGTTTTTTTGAGTCCGCTACAGCGTAGCATCTGAACTCCGGAGCATTTCCCGAGGGTCTGAAATGCATTACTTCACCGTTTTCAAATAAAATTCTAACTCCGTCCAAATAGTTTATATTTTGAATCGACGTAATTAGTCCGGCATTATGTAAAACTCTCTTCAATCTTTCATGCGTCAAAGATTCAATTACTGCTCTCCCCTTTTCATTCGGAAAGTTTTTGATTAGATCAGCCGCAGTGAACCGCATGGGCAATTCAGAAACTATTTGATAAATACTCTTTCCAATATATTTTGCATAAGACAAAGTCAAAATCAGAGGAAGCATTGAATCTCGAGTAGGCAACGCTCTTAATTTACTTCCATTCAAAAATATATCTGTTCCAAGTATGAATCCGCCGTTTGATTCCCACGCAACTGAATTTTTTCCATTAGCTATCTCTTTGTTCATTTCCGCGATCACATAAGGCGAACCGATTTTGGTCGCGTGCACCGATATGCCTTCGGACTCAAGCTTCTTTTGAATTGCATCGTTTGCCGATATCGGAACAACAACGGAATTGATTTTCACTCCAAAATGCCGGAGCGCAATCACTGACAGCAGACCGAGAATATCGCCTGTCAAATGAGTTATAGTTCCATCGAGTTCTCGGTATACAAGCAAAGGCCGGTCAGAATCACCATCAGTCGTAATTCCAATATCTATTCCCTCTTCGTCCATTACCTTCCTGAAAATGTCCAGAGTGTTTTTCGATACGCTCTCAGTATCGATCGCTACAAAATCATCGCTCTTCGGTGAAGCAAAAAGTTCGGCGCTAAGAGCAGAAAAAATATTTGTCACTGCAGAGCGCCCTACGGCAGAATGCTGATAAAAAAACATTTTTATTTCAGAAAGGCACTTCCCAAAAAACGAAATGTAACGCTCACAGTATTCGAAATCTGCAGAACGCAATTCTTCAGAGTGCCATAGCAGTCGTTCAGCTTCTTTTTCTATCTCCGGTAGAAATTTTCCGTCGTTAGAAAATAGCAGAGGCAATTTTTTTCGTTGAGATTCGATGCAATTCAAAATTTCCGACTCGTCAGATTTCATAACTTCGCCGTCAGGCATAGTAAATTTAATTCCGTTTCGATCTGCGGGAATGTGGCTGCCCGTAACCATAATACTAGGAATTCCGCGGTTCAATGCGTAAAGGCAAAGCGCTGGGCTCGAAGCAAGACTTTGATCGTCGACAATTCCGCCGGAATCTCTGATTGCAAGAGCAACAGCTCTTCGAATTCTGCGAGTGCTTGGGCGAAGGTCTCCGGCTATAGGAACTTTCATATTCGAAGTGAATTTATTTATCGAGGAAAGATAATCGAGAAATCCACGAGTCGCAACGTAGCATTCCAAATCGGTCATTCGCTCGACTGTATCTCTTAGGCCGCTTGTCCCAAAACGCAGGCCTGAAGTAGAAGTCATCTTCTCGAAATATATCCTTTGTTTTCCATATCTTTTTCTACTTCGCTCACGAGGGAAAATAAAAATGGCATTAGAGTTTCGTCAGCATTAGAATTCCATTCCCATTGATAAGTCCCAAATGTTCGAATTCTTTTTCCTGCCACAGCAGTCACGATGATTCTGTCATCTCTGACCCAATATTCTCCGGTTACACAAATTCTCGCAGTTTCGGTAGAACCGGCAAGAATACCTCTCCTTCGGAATCTGTCGTTGAAGGTTATGCTAATCCCCTCTGACAGCCACTTGTATTCTTCCCTACCCGACTTCATTTCAAAAGGCAGAGCAAAAGCAGTAGTATTCAATTTAGCTTCAGTATCGCGTATTGGAGCCGAACACGCAGACACAGTTAAAAAAGTAATTGATAACAATGCAACCATGAAAATACTTTTTCTTTTACATTTTATTGCGCTACTCATAATAAGTTATTTTATCATTTTATGCCGGAATAGACAGCAATTATTAAGACACAGGTTGGATTTTTAATTGATAGTTTAGGTGACATGAATTATTCTTATTATGTATGTTAAGAAAAATAAGAGTAAATAATTTCAAAAAACTTAATGCAACTTTAGATTTGTCTCAAACTGTTGTCTTTGTTGGCCCTAATAATTCAGGTAAATCTTCCATTTTGCAGGCAATTACTTTATGGAGCTTGGGATTAGCAAAATGGGCAGAAGCTAAAAAGGAATCGAAAGCAAAAAAAAGAGTTGGAGTAGCAATTAATAGAAAAGACTTAATCAATATTCCTGTCCCTTCGGCAAAACAATTATGGAAAGATTTAGTTGTAAGAGGATCGGGAAAAAGCAAAGGAAAGCAGACTATAAATATTAAAATAGAAATCGAAGTTGAAGGATTTACCGATGGTGAGAATTGGAAATTAGGATTTGAATTTGATTATGCAAATTCGGAATCTTTTTATTGCAGGATAATTAATCACAACCATCATGAAGACAATATAAAATTTGCTTTGAGAGAAAAAATCGGTCTTTTGCCTCCTATGTCCGGATTGGCAGGAGAAGAAGATAAATTGGAATTAGGATCAATAAGTAGTCGTATTGGCGAAGGTAAAACCGCAGATGTTTTAAGAAATCTTTGTTGGTATGTATTAAATAGCAAACCGGAAAAATGGAATGAATTAACTAACATAATAGCAACATTATTTGGAATAACAATAAACGAACCTCAATATGATATTTTTACGGGAAAAATTACAATGACTTATGAAGAAAACAGAAAAAAATTTGACCTCTCTAATGGCGGGCGCGGATTTCATCAAATTTTACTTATATTTTCCTATATCTACGCTAATAATAATTCCATAATTCTTCTCGATGAGCCGGATGCCCATCTGGAAATTTTAAGACAAAAACAAGTTTTCAATATATTGTCGGAAAAATTAAAACGAGAAAATGCTCAATTGATGATTGCAACACATTCTATATCCGTATTAGACGAAGCTACGGAAAAAAGTTCAATTATTGCTTTTATCGGAAAGCCACACATTGTTAATAATAAATCCCAGTTAGTAAAATCGTTAACCTCAATTGGATTTGAGCAATATCTGCTTGCAGAGCAAAAGGGCTGGATTCTATATCTGGAAGGGTCAACAGATCTATCAATTTTGAAAGAGTATGCAAAAATTTTAAATCATCCCGTATTGCCTTATTTAGAAAGCCCTTTTGTTAAATATGTTACCAATTTACCTAGCGTTGCAAGGGAACACTTTTATGGATTACAGGAAGGAGTGTCTAAACTAAAAGGCGTAGCTTTATTTGATAAAATTAATGCAAAACTTCAGCAAAACGACTTAGTAGAGATGATGTGGAAAAGGCGCGAAATCGAGAATTATTTGCCTATACCCGAGGTTATTGAGCGTTATGTTTCAGAACCATCAAAAGATTTATTTTCTCTACATGATACGGAATTAATGGCGGATATAATAAAAGATGAGATTCCGCCTGCGGCGTTAAAAGATAAAAATCATAGTTGGTGGATTAATTCCAAAATAAGTGATGACTTTTTAGATAAAGTATTTAGCAAATATTTTCAGACAAGAAAAATGCCGATTTTATTTAATAAGAGTGACTATTATATTTTAGCATCCTTTTCAAAAGCTGATGAATTGGAGCCTGAAATTACAGAAAAACTTGATCTCATTTACGAGACTGCAAGCCAAAAGGAAAAGCTGTAATAATTCTAAACCGGACTTGATCAAACCACATGGAAATTTACTTTCAGAATCTCATTTGTAGCCGGTCAGTTATGGTAACAAGGGTAGCCGCAGGTTTTGGGCTATGTAGTTATGGCGCTCGAACGGTAGTCGCAGGCTTTGGGCTACGCAAGCTAAACAGGCCCAGCCC
>PEWQ01000110.1:0-1076 GCA_002780065.1 Candidatus Hydrogenedentes bacterium CG07_land_8_20_14_0_80_42_17 | reverse complement strand
TACCACCAATAACTAACGCAATACTCTCATTTCCTGTTTGACATTACAATAGGGCTTGTTAATGTTCTTTCATGATTAACTCTAATAATTCATCTCAACTAAATATCAGCGTTATTATTCCAGCATATAATGAAGCTGAAGGAATTTATAAAGTCATCGAGGAACTTCACAAAGTCTTTGTCGAAAATAAAATCGAACATGAAATTATTGTGGTCGATGACGGTTCCACAGATAACACGGCAGATGAAGCCGGCAAAGCAGACTGTAAAGTAATACGCAAGCCGACTAATAAAGGATACGGTCACTCTCTAATCACCGGAATACTTGCGGCCAAATATGAGCTGATTGCAATTACCGACGCAGACAGCACATACCCGGCAGAAATTCTGCCTGAGATGATAAAACAGGCTCAGCAGTACGATATGGTTGTCGGCCGCAGAACTGGAAGATACTACACAGGAAGCATAATTAAGAAAATTTCGCGGTTTTGGTTTAGGATGTTAACTGAATTTGTCACTGGAACTCATATCCCCGATATTAACTCAGGACTTCGCATATTTCGAAAATCATTTATTCTAAAACATAGGCCTGCTCTCTCAACAGGCTACTCATTTACAACTTCTCTTACTCTTCTCTCTCTTCTTGAAGGTCTTCACCTCCTCTATATTCCAATAAGCTATTATAAGCGAGCAGGAACCTCCAAAGTAAAATGGACTCGCGACACTTTAAGAAGTATTCAGATTATTACTCAAATAATTCTGCTCTACAATCCATTGAAATTATTTCTGCTTTTTGCATTTATTCCATTTTTACTATTTGGAATCCAAACAATAGCTGAACTCATAATTACAAAATATAATTTACCTTTTGCTTACGTATTTTTACACATTATCACCGAGTTCATATCCGCATGCAAAACAGCATTATTTATCTTAATCGCGGGGTGTCTGACTTTTGTAATCTCTTATTCGCACTCTAGAAAACGAAACGATTTAAATTTGAATTAATGACCGGTCTCGTGCAAGTGGCATTTTTGAACCACGGAGTTACCATGAAGATGAAAAAACCTCACAACA
>PEWQ01000144.1 GCA_002780065.1 Candidatus Hydrogenedentes bacterium CG07_land_8_20_14_0_80_42_17 | reverse complement strand
TCGTAGGGACAGGGCGGTGCCTTGTCGTAGGGACAGGGCGGTGCCTTGTCGTAGGGACAGGGCGGTGCCCTGTCGTAGGGACAAGGCATTGCCTTGTCCCTACTAGCCAATCGCGACTGAGCCAATTTCACCTGTACGTATCCGATAGCACTCTTCCATGTTGAACACAAAAATCTTTCCGTCTCCGATGTTGCCGGTGCGAGCTCCTTCCATAATTGCTTCAACAGTCGCAGGCACAAATTGATTATTGACGGCAACCTCTAATTTTGCTTTCTTCAATAAACTTCCCGCTTCCTTGTTCCCGCGATAAACCTGAGCTACGCCTTTCTGCCGGCCTCTACCCAATACCGGAGTCACTGTCACAAGATGAACCTCTTTTTCTTCCAATCTCTGCAGGACTTCATCAACTCTGTCCAATTGAATTACCGCAATTATGTATTTCATCTTTTCTTCTCCTATTCCAACATTGTGTATGCCGACTCACGATGTTCCGTAAGATCGAGCCCAATCTTTTCAGACTCACAGGTAGTGCGAATCCCAATCATTGCATCCAGAACCTTCAAAATTACGAAAGAGACTACGAAAGAATAAATTGCAGTAATTGCCGTCGCTTTAAGCTGGACAAAAAGTTGAAACGCATCGCCGTAAAAAAATCCATTTGCTCCGCCTGCATTCACAGCTTTCGTAGCAAAAATTCCTGTTGCAACAGCACCCCAAATTCCACCGATGCCGTGCACTCCAAAAGCATCAAGAGCATCATCATAACCGAGTTTAGGTTTAATGACCGAAACGAATAAGAAGCAGATTGCCGACGCTCCGATTCCAATCCAAATAGCTCCAATAACGTTCACAAAACCGGAAGCCGGAGTAATAGCAACCAGCCCAGCCACAGCACCGGTAATCATACCAAGCATCGTCGGTCTCGAATTCACGACCCATTCGATCAACGACCAAGTCAATCCCGCTGATGATGCGGCAATATGAGTCGTCACAAATGCATTAACCGCAATTGAATTCGAACCCAGCGCACTACCGCCATTGAAGCCAAACCATCCGAACCATAAAAGGCCTGCTCCAAGCGCGGCAAAGGGAAGATGATGAGGAAGCGGAACATGAAGAACCATATTATGTCTTCTGCCTAATATCAATGCTGCGGCAAGCGCCGCCATTCCCGCATTGATATGCACGACTGTTCCTCCCGCAAAATCCAGCGCTCCAGTATTTCTCAAAATGCCGCCTACACCCCACACCCAGTGGCATACAGGGTCATAAACAAATGTCGACCAAAGCAATGAAAAGATCACAAACGCAGAAAACTTAATCCGCTCAGCAACCGCGCCGATTATCAGCGCCGGAGTTATAATCGCAAACATCATCTGAAAAAGCATAAACAATTGATGAGGAATTGTAGCGGCATAATCAGAATTCGGCGCAAGCCCCACTCCTCTGAGTCCAAACCAAGAAAGGTCTCCAATCAATCCGTGAATGTCAGAGCCAAAAGAAAGGCTGTATCCAAAAATCACCCACTGCATCGTAATTAGAGCCATACACATGAAAGACTTCATTATGATCGAAAGCACATTTTTCTTTCGGACAAGTCCTCCGTAAAAAAACGCAAGGCCCGGCGTCATAAGAAGTACAAGCGCTGTCGAGATTAGAACCCATGCTGTATCGCCAGTATCGATCTCGTTATCTTTTTTAACTTTCTGGACTACAGTCTGAGAGACTACAGGCGTATCCGCAATTTCCTCCAAGGAAGAAGATTGACTTGTAATCGCACTTCCATTTATTGCTCCGGTATCCGCCGCCACAACTGTTGCCAAAATTACGCTGAATATAAATGCAACAAGAAACCAGAATTGACATTTCTTTACGGCTCTAATCATTACTGCCTCCATTTCATGCAATGAAGTGAGCAATAGCTATGCCAAAATGAAAATTATAGATTAATGAGATTCTAATTTAACTTACTGATTAATATTGAACTTAAATAAATTCAATATTGACCACTGTCTATGAATCTAATCAGGAATCGCTCTATTAGCTCTTTATTCTTTCCGGATTTTCAATATCCAATTCCCATTTTAGAGGATTGTTTATAATATATTCTCTAATTTTATTCAATTCAATTTCATCGCGAATTATATGTTCATAGAATCGTGGTTGCCACGCAAAATTTTTCTGTTCACGTAGGGGCAAGGCATTGCCTTGCCCTATTTGGACAGGGCAGTGCCCTGTCCCTACAATTTCATTGATGGTTCTTATGGTAATGGATTTGTATGATCCTATAATTGTTGACAATGATCCCTTGCCTGGATTTTGAAATCGGTTTTGGACAGGGCGGTGCCCTATTTGGACAGGGCGGTGCCCTGTCCCTACGGCAATATCATTTTCAATTATTATTATGCCGTGCAGATGATTAGGCATAATTATAAATTCGTCTAATTTCACATTTATAAAATGTTTTGGTATTTCCTTCCAAAATGTTTCAGCAATCGATTTAATGAATTCATCTTCAAAAAATAATTTTCTATCTTTTGTGCATATCGTTACAAAATACGCCCCTGCCTGTGAATAATCATAATGTTTTAATCGTATGGATTTTCGATGGTGTCTATCGGGATTATATTTCATTTTTTCCCCACAATGGCAATCATATATTTCTTTGAGCAAAACCCTTTTCTAATTATTGCTCCATTCTTTAACTAAAAGATAAATACCTGACAGAACAATGCCTGCTCCAAATACCGTCTGAGCCATTCCCACAATAACCGCCGACGATTTTAATGGCATTGCCGCTCTCCAGAATAGAACTCCCCAGACTAATTCCATAATGCCGAAAGCGATCAAAACTATTGAGCTCAGCACTAGAATCCGTTTTGCAGTTTCTATTTTACTATCAGACTTCTTGTAAACAATATCTTCCGGCTTCCACTCAATTTTTTTATTCATATAATTTAGCTCAAAACAAGTTTTGCAAACTTTGATCTATATTCTTCCGATAATTCACCGCGCCCCATCAGTAGTAAGAGATCAAGAAAAAGTCTTTTTCGATTCTGATCAAGTTTTTCAAGAAGTAAGTCCAATACGCATCTCAACTCATTTTTTTGAAACGCATCGATTATCTTACTGTTATCAGCAAAGCGATTCTCTATAAACTCTATCCAACGTTCACACACTGAAATTAATTCTCCGAGCGAATCATCCGCACCATCTTTTGCAGAATCGATTATTTTTTTTGCTTTTTTCGTCTCGCCTTCCAACATCAAAATTCGCAGTTCCAACAAAATATTTTTGTCGTCTGATTCTTCAAACAGTTTCCGAGCTTCCTTTACACTTCCTTCTGCAAGCAATTTTTCAACGTTAACTTCTTCCGATTCTTCTTCATCGGATTCTGCCATCGGCACATGTTTAGCAAGGAATTTTCTAACCTCATTTTCAGGAATCGCTCCGGTAAATCCGTCAACAGGTTTTCCGTCTTTGAATAGTATCACCGTAGGTACGCTGCGTACTCCCATCATCATTATCAATTCCTGATTTTGGTCGGCATCAAGCTTAGTCAGAATAAATCTGCCTTTTCCTTCCTCTGCCAATTTTTCCAGCACCGGTCCTAAAGTTCTGCACGGAACACACCTTGTTGACCAGACATCGACAAGCACCGGAACATTCAACGATTTGTTGATTACTTCTTCCTCAAAATTCCTCTCGTCAACTTCAATTACAAAATTTTTGCCGACAGAATTATGACCGTCTTTATTCGAGCCTTTACCAATTAAAAACATCTTCGTTCTCCAATTTCATTTGCAAATTATAGCATGCTCATAAACAAAAATAGAGTTTTAATTATTATTATGTTAAAATATTTTGATGAAGTCCTTTTGTAAGAAGATGATCGAACCGGTTCTGATTGTTTCGGTCGGATTTATTCTCTGCTGTTACGATTCAGGTTCGAAAAATTCATTAGTGCAAGCTGAAAAAAGAGATGAATCCGAACTTATTCCAATCTCAATCTCAAAATGTATCGAGAACAAAAACTTCTCAGAGCTCGCTGACACCTCGATTCCAAGGCTTCTTAGCCTGTCGGATAATTCTCGAAGAGAATTGCTCGAGCACCTTGAAACTCTTTCTATTCCTGAACGCGTGGCGGTTCTGATATTCCTCCAAGTAGGCACTCCGTATAAAACCGGACCTCTTGGAGAAGATATTGAGCCTGACACAGATCCCGTATTCTCTCTGAAATTTGCCGACTGCACTGTGATGATTCTCATCGCAGAATCTCTAGCACATGCGATTGAATACCGCGGGGAAACACGAGCGATGCAGTTTGCAAATTATCGAGTCGGAGACATTTCGTATGAAAATCGTTTTCACTTTACGACTGACAGACTGGATTCATCTCCGTTTGACAGAGACATAACTAAACTGATTGCGCCTGAATTTGTAAAGACTGTTTCGGTCAATCTCAATGAGAAGCTTAACGGAGAAAAATGGATTCCCATCAACTGGAGCCGAAAGCGAATAATTAATTACATCCCGTTTTCTAGAACTGAGGATGCGAAGAACTGGTTTGAATCAGGAAGACTGCCTGAAGCTGTCGGAGTAGGTTTTCTTAAAAAAAAGTTTATGGAGAACGGGCTGGATCTTCTCCATGAAGGTTTTCTTTGGAAAGGCGAAATATTGGTTCACGCATCGAGCAGGGCGGGCAGAGTCGTATCTGTAAATTGGCGCGATTTTATCAAAGAACGCGGCGGCTTATATGATGGAGTAATATTCTATGAATTTTTGTAAAAAAATAATCTTCTTTCTTGCTCTCCTGATATTTTTGCTTCCTTTAAATTTACTTGCAGAGAAGAGCAATGAGGTTCTGAAGGTATCTGCCAAAGTTTCGACGATAAATTCAGCTAAAGGAGATAAAGCAAACCTGATTCTCACTCTCAAAATCAAAGAGCCTTTTCATGTGAACGCAAATCCTTCTTCGTTTGATTATCTAATACCGACATCAGTCGCAATAGAAAAAAATAATTCTATCGAATTCGGAGCTACTAAATATCCTGAAGGCATTTTAATGAAGGTAGGCGGATTCGATTCTGCGATCAAAGTTTACGGCGGAAAAATAATCATCACAATTCCTCTTCAAGTTTCCAAAGTCGAGCGCGAAGAAAAGATTCCAATCAGCGGAAAAGTGAGATTTCAGGCATGCGACGAAAACTCCTGTTATGCGCCGTCGGAAACAGGATTCGAAGCGGAAGTGATAGTTCGCTCCGAAAAAAATCCGGACACTTTATCAATCGTATCTGAAACAAGTTCGAACAAGATCGCCAATAATTCACAAATAGTTAATCCTAAAATTCCCGAAAATAATTCTTTGAATAGATCTCAATTTGCAGGAAGAAGCTTATTTGTTTTAATCATTCTTTCGTTTATCGGAGGCCTCTCGCTAAATCTTACGCCGTGCGTCTATCCGCTCATTCCGGTCACGGCAGGATATTTTTCGAGGCAAGCAGGAGGAAAGAAAAAAACTTTTCTTCTAGCTTTAACATTTATATTTTCCATGGCAATTGTCTATTCATTGCTTGGTGTAGCCGCGGCATTCACAGGTTCACTCTTTGGAAGAGCGCTCCAGCATCCTGTTGTTCTGGTCTTTATCTCTTCAATAATGTTTTTTCTAGCTCTGGCAATGTTCGGAGTATATGAAATCAGAATGCCGACGGGATTAAGTTTCCTTACCGAGTCGCGGCCTGGAGTAAGCGGAGCCGCATTCATGGGCGCTACGATGGGCGTTGTAGCTGCGCCATGTGTAGGGCCTTTTATTGCGGCGCTATTGGCTTTTGTCGGAGCGAAAGGCGATCCTCTGCAAGGCTTCGTGCTATTCTTTTCGCTTGGAATCGGAATGGGCATTCCATACATTCCACTCGCGCTGATCGCAGAATCATTTTCGCGGATGCCGAAAGCCGGGCCTCTGCTCGTGACTACTAAACGCATACTGGGATTTTTTCTCATCGTCCTTTCAGCATGGTTTTTACTGCCAATCATCGGTGAAAGAATCTTCTCCAGAGTTTTAATTCTTATTTCCATTGCCGGAGGAATTATTTTATTTTTGTTTGGAGCAGAAGGCGAAGGGCAAGGAACATTAATCTTCAGAAAAATCGGAAGTGCCTTGCTTATAGTTTTTGCGCTGGTGAAATTTTTCGAGCCTGCAGAATCTCAAGTAAAAATCGACTGGCATGAATATACTCAAAGCGGGTTCGCAGAGGCAATATCCGGTGGTAGAGCTGTAATTATAGATTTCTCCGCGTCATGGTGTTTGCCATGCCACGAAATGGACGCTGTAACATTTTCTGAACCGACCGTAATCGAAGAGTTGTCGAAGCATAACATCGCCGCATTTCGAGCCGATGTCTCGGGGCTGAACATTTCGGCGGAAGTAGATGCCTTGGTTCATCAGTTCGGAATTCGGGGAGTGCCTACAGTTATCTTCTTTGATGGACGCGGTAATGAGATTTCAGATTTAAGGCTGACAGGATTCGAAGGGCCGAACGATTTTATTAAGCGGCTCGCAAAAATATCTTTAAAGGAAAATTAAATTGCGACTTTTACGTTTGATAAAATATTTTACGTCAAACCGATTAACACGCAGGGTTATAGAAAGCGTTGCAATAGGAATTCTTGCAGGATGCCTTGCCGCCCTGTTCTTCTACTGTTTGAAGGCGGCGGACACTTTTGTAATCTATTTAGTCGGAGGAACTTTGTCTCCATCTCCACTGGGCGAACCTCCTTTATTTAATGTAATCTCAAAACCTCAATCTTTATGGCTCAAAATTCTTCTGCCGGCTTTTGGCGGACTTGCTTCCGGATTTTTAGTCTACCTATTTGCGCCTGAAGCCGAAGGGCACGGAACTGACGCTATGATAAAAGCTTTTCATCAAGAGGATGGAAATATAAGAAGTCGAGTTCCCATAATTAAAGGATTGGCGACAATTTTTATTCTCGCTACCGGGGGCTCAGCAGGCCGTGAGGGCCCTATCATTCAAATGGGTGCAGGAGTAGGCTCTCTAATCGCCCGTATCTTGCGCTTGTCAGTGCGCATCAAAAGACAGTTGCTTCTTGCCGGCGCTGCCGCAGGAATCGGAGCTATCTTCAAAGCTCCACTGGGCGGCGCTATCACTGCGATTGAAATTATTTACAAGGAAGATTTTGAAGCTGAAGCACTTATTCCCTCCGTAATCTCGTCGGTAAGCTCTTACGCCGTCTTTTCCGCTTTTTTCGGTCATGCAACAATTTTTGGTCTGCCAATAACTCCATCTTTTTATGATCTTCGTGAATTCGCATTCTATCTGCTATTGAGCATAGCGTCGGCACTAGCGGGTATTTTATTTATCCGAGTCTTCAAAAGAACGCGGCGCATTTTTCATCAGCTTCCAATCTATCCGCCGCTGAAACCTGCTCTGGGCGGTTTGCTCGTTGGACTCCTTGGAATTTTTGTTCCACAAATTTTGGGAACTGGATGGGGTGAGATTCAAATCGCACTTATGGGAAAATATGGAGCGTTATTACTCGTTACAATCGCTCTGGCAAAAATTCTGGCTACATCGTTTACTGTCGGTTCAGGTGGCTCGGGCGGAATATTCGGACCCAGCCTTTTCATTGGAGGAATGCTTGGTGGAGGAATAGGGCTTTTCGGACATCACTATTTTCCTGCAATAGTCCAGCAGCCTGAGGCATACATACTTGTGGGAATGGCTTCATTCTTTGCAGGCATTGCAAACGCGCCTATAGGTGCGCTTGTCATGGTGATGGAGATGACCGGAGCTTACGGACTTGTCGCACCTTTTATGCTTGTATCTATATTCGCAATTCTTTTTACTCAAAAGTGGTCTATCTATGACAGCCAACTGCGATCGCGTTTCGACTCGCCCTCGCACCGCGAAGATCTTGTCAGAGATATTCTTTCCGAAATTACGACAGCGCAGTTATGGAATGAGCTTCAAGTCGCACCGGAACCTATTCCAGCCTCTACGCTCATCAAAGATATTCCAACTGCTTTCCGTAAATCAACAGTGCCTTACCTTCTTGTAAAGAAGAGCAGTGATATCGACGGCATCATAGAGAGTGACGATTATGTTGGGGTAGCAGGCATTGAAGAGACAAACGTAATTCTGGCTACGGATGTAGCTTCACCTATTCCGCAAGTTAAGCAAAGTGATAGTCTTCGAAGCGTATTGAGAGCGATGATGATTCGAGGAGTCAATCATGCTCTAGTCATTTCTTCAGCCGAAGAAAAGCCTCGCATCATCACAAGCGAGCAGATCGAATCCGCGGCTGAACGGCACAGATGATGATAATGGAATCCTGCAGGTTGATGATTCACCACGGAGAGGTAAAAAAATTTCAGTCCAAAATCTTTACCTTTTCCATCTTTCCCCATCTCCCCTTTTTCCTTTATTACACTTCATTACATACCCCGTTCACATTCATCATGATAACCGCAGTTTCTTATAGTTATCATACCTGGTTTAGGACCATATTCAAATGTTACCCTAATTTTTTTAGTGGCATAAGCAATAAAGACATCGTCTCCTCCCACCCTGTATTTTGCCTTAACATTTATCGCCTTATGGGTATTTAAAGCAGAATGACGGGGGTTTGTGGAAAGGAAGGTGATGGCTTTATCAATAGCCTTTTGTTCCTTTGCGTTTAACTGCGAATAGTTTGTCAAAAATTTTATTTCAAAGTTCATTTGAAAAGGTGGCACCAGAGAAGACATTATTTTTGTCCCTTTAATTTTTTCAGGGCAGATTTGGGGGTTGTCGCTATAATTGGGGGTCGAGTATCTTCGTTTATCTCTTTCTCTTCCTTTTGCCATTTGGGAGCAAGGGTTGTTGTTGAAATGTCGCTCATTTTCGGAAATTTTCTAACGGTCTGGACCGGATACAGAACTAAGCAACCGTTATCTTCAACACATTCAAACAATGGTTCATTCTTGAATTCTGGAGGGAGAGTAATCCTTCCCCTTGAATCTGTTTTTAGTATGCTTGGTGAATCCATTATATCCTCCTTTGTTAATAGTGGGTATATGGGTATAGTAACATATTCAGTCTTATCTATCAAGTGTTTTTGATTGGATACTGTAATGCGTCAGAACGTGTGGAAAAATTTCATGAATACCCGAAACCCGCTCATGGTGAGCCCCTCGGCTTTGCTCGGGAAGTACTTGTCGAACCATGAGCGGGTTGGAGTTGCACCCATCCCTCGACAAGTCCGTGATGAGCGAGAGGTTTTTTTTCCGCGCTCTCCGTGAACTATTCAGAAAATTCTACATCTTCATTTTCATCCGTTGAGGAGCGGCCTAGCCGCATGAGTTTCTCCGTGGTGAATTTCTGATTTTTTTACATTACAATACCGGGCCGTTCACCTTTATCACTGATTTTAGTCTCAACTTCAAACTAAGTTTCTGAACCTCTAAATTACTTTTTCTATCAGAGAGTAAAGAAATTATTTTGTCCTTAACCTCGTCAAATCCAAGAATTCGCTCAGGCTGTTTGTCTTCAACGAGAATTAAATGCCAGCCAAACTGAGTCTTTACCGGATCAGAAATCTTTCCGATAGGCAAAGAGAATGCGGCGTCTTCGAAAGGTTGAACCATTCTGCCTTTACCAAAGTATCCCAAATCTCCGCCCTGACTCGCGCTTCCATAATCTATGGAATATTCCTGAGCAAGAGAAGCGAATGAATCACCCTTCTCAAATCTTCTGCGAATATCTCTCAGCGTCTTTTGCGCGTTGGTATCATCCGCCACTAAAATATGTTTTGCATGAACCATCGCGGTCTGACTGAACTTAGAGCGATTAGTCGCGTAAAATATTTTCGCTTCCGTCTCCGACGGCTCCGACATATCAATGCGGCCTTTTACATATTCGCGAATCATAAGTTCTTCTCCGATCCGCTTTTTTAATTCCGCCCGAGTTCTTCCGCTTGCGACTAGAGCACTGTCAAAAGTTGCCTCATCAGGATAAGTCTCAATTATCCTTTGAAGTTCTGTTTGGACAGAATCGGAAGGTACTTTTACTTTCTCTTTCTTCGAAAAACTTAGAAAAAGATTTCGTTCTATCATGTTATCTAATATCTGCATCGCAAGCCTGTTCTTCATATCTTCAGAAGAGTTGTCGTCTTCGGAAATATTCTGATTTCTTTTCAGGTCAGCCCATTCCCGTTCAAATTCTTCCCTGAATTTCTGCTGTGTCACAGTCAAGCCGTTCACTTCGATAATAACTCTGTCACCCGAATTGCCGCGATTCGGCCTATTCTGAGCGAAAGCATTTGTCGCAGTAATCAATAAAGCCGCCCATACAATTCCAATAATTGTTTTAAATTTCATTTCTACCTCCAAATCATTTCTAATGCAACGATCATGCCTTATTATGTTCTTTCGTTACAGTTTATTTGACAAGATATTTTATTTTCAAGTAATCGTCTTGAATTATATTTTTAAGAATATAAGATATTCATTTTGGAGGTTGAGAAGAAAACAATAAATGCAAAATGAAACGGAAAACGACTCGGTAAGCAGTTCGGAGATCGAGAAAAAAGAAGAACCCAAAGAGGAAACATTAGGAGCAAAAGTTTTTTACGTGAGTAAAGAAATTGTAATTACACTCGCGCTTTTTCTTCTTCTAAGAAATCTTGTCGTTCAGGCGCGCTATATTCCGTCTGCATCGATGCATCCCGGGCTTTTGGAAGGCGATAGGCTTCTCATTGAACTCGTTACGAAAAATTTTGATTGGATATCCCGCGGTCAGATAATCGTATTTTATAGACCTGGCGATCCAAAGCCGACTCTATATCAACTTTTAAAATCGTCATTCGGTCTTCATGACGATCACGCTATGATTAAAAGAGTCATCGGTATGCCCGGCGATGTAATAGAAGTTATTCCTAACGAAGGCGTAATGGTGAACGGAGTATTGCTCCCTGAAAATTACACGGCTGAAAAATCGATAGAGCATTTCGGGCCTGTGACCGTTCCTGAAGGAGAACTTTTCATGATGGGAGATAATCGAAATCAGTCGTCAGACTCGCGCTTCTGGGGATTTTTACCAATTTCTAATATCATAGGAAAAGCTTGGGTAAGATTTTATCCATTCGACCGATTAGGACTGATCAGATAAAGCAAAACCACTAATAAACACTAATAATGCGATCCACGAATGGACACTAATAATCACTAATATTATATTTATTTTAAAAAAATAATTCGTGTTCATTCGTGTTTTTTTTATTTGTGTCCATTTTCAATTCAGCCATTTGAAGTAACTTCGTCCTTCGCGTTCCAATTCTTCTTCGTCGGCATTGTGGACGAGAGCCAGACTCCGCAGGGGCCCGTCAAATACTCCTGACAGGACACGGCATGCCGCAAAAACGAGGCCTCCTGCCCCTTGCGGGACGACTTGCTCCTGCATTCGTGCCGTGCACCTACCGTCCCTCTTCCTCCAGCCTCGGTCCCATCGAACGGGCAATAGAGAAACGCCCCGGAGAGTTCCTCGTCGCACTGGGGGCATGTCTTCGTCGGAAGGAGCGAGCCCAGCGGCGTGCGCCATCGGAACTTCGTAATGCCCATCTCGATCGTGAACTGCCCCAGCGTTCGGGCCGAAACAATGGACCGCCCCTCAGAGTCCGTGTTCTGGAAGACGATGAAGTGCATGTTCTGCCCCAAGGTACCGATCATTCGCTGGAGCACCGGCTTCATGACGTCGAGCATAGTCCTGAGATCTTCGGGAAGATCTTCCAGACGCATGGGCATGAGAGTCCGGTCGCCGACCTTCAGACGCACCGAACTTCGCGTGACCGCCGTCACGACGTTCTGATACTTGTCCGGTATGTGCTGGGGCATCTGGACGAGAAAGTCCAGCGGCTTGAACAGTTGCAGACTAGTAAACCTCAAAGTTTCTGTTGGTTCCTGGCAAAAGTCACTAGATCGATCTTAGAAATTCAGCAATTGCGGAAGAGACCCGTCCGAGCGAAAAGGCATTCCGGCCGGATTCTTCGATCTCCCGAAAGTGTGCTGACGGCTGGATGAACCTGATCCACTCCAGGTCCTTCTCCGCCTCAGGAGAAACGATCGCGGCGGCCTTTTCCTCGAACGCCTGTCGTACCTCGTCCGTCGGCGGTCCGAACCACGATCGGATTTCGTCCGCTGAAACGCGCGATCCGGGATACCCCCAGGATTCGTTCACCTGAGAGAGCATGTTCTCCCATGAAACCTGCATAACACTCTCGATATACTCATCACGGCTCCGCCGGCACATGGGAAACTGGTCTCGAAAAAATTCGTTGGGATACAAGTCGCCGGTCCACGAGGAGCCGAAGAGATCGGGAAGAACGGGTTTATCTCCGGTGCCGAGCACGAACCGTGCAGCGCGGACAATCGTATCGGGCCGATTGTGTATAATATT
>PEWQ01000043.1 GCA_002780065.1 Candidatus Hydrogenedentes bacterium CG07_land_8_20_14_0_80_42_17 | reverse complement strand
TACGTTAAGGTTTATTATTTACAATACCTTCTTCCTTCTCAGCTTGTAGATTTAATTCGCAATACAATTGATGAAGTGAGATATGAGATTCAGGAATACGTGGATCCTTCAACCGGAAGAACTATAAAAGTGGGCAGGAATGTTCAGCTTATTCGTTCTGTTGCTGAAGACTCTTTGAAGTCTTTAATTGCTTTTGCAACTACAAGAGAGCATGTTCAGATTGAAGAACTGATTAGGTCATTTGACAACGATACTTTTGCAGGGCAGAGAGAACTTCAATTCTATAAGATAGAACTCAAGAAATCGCCGGCAACTATAGTTGGTAAGTGGTTACGCGACAATGTCATGAACCAAAACAATCGAGTTGGCGAAATGATGTATGTGAATTCCACAGATTCTAAAATAATGATTTGGGCTTATTCTGCCACGTGGGAGCGGATTAAACGCGTTATTCCAATGTTGGATCGCGTTGAATTTGCATTTTCTCCATATAGAATATTTACGAATCCTGTTATCTCGGCTGATAATCTTACCACTTTAATTACCACGCTTTATCCTGGATTAACCAATTCTATGATTGTTATGGATGATGTAAATGCTTTGATTGTGCTTGCGGATCAGTCTGTGCTCGATGAGATCGATGCGATTTTGAAGCAACTGGAAAAAACCAGCGATAGGATTGTTCTAAAACCAAAGCATCAGACTGCTGAAAATTTGCAGACAGCTCTTGTTGAACTTTTCCCTGGAATTAAGTTCAGCACTGTGACTGGAGAGAGAGGTTTTCAGGCTATTCTTGTTCAGGGAGCGCCTGATCAGCTCTCTAAAGTTGAAGAAACATTTAAAAAGATCGATGAAGACGTAATTGTTTTTGATTCGTATATCTTCAAATGGGCGCCGCTTTCCGGAATTTGGCAGGGACAGGCGGGCGGAATCAATCTTTCTGAAGAAGCGAAAACATTTACCGTCACAGGAAATCTTATAGCTCATTATTGGGTTATTCAGGGAAATGTTGTTGGAATGTGGGGAACCCGAGCTGACCTCGATAGGGTAGCGAATTACTTCAAGAATATTGACGAGCTGTATCGCGATCATCACAGACCTGACAAGCCTTTCTGGAAATTTATTACAGTTAAGTATCGAACGGTAAGTGAGATTAAATCCGAATTGGCTCTTTTATGGCCGCAGTGGTCGCAGGACATCATTGCGATGGCTCCGCCGTATGCTCCTCGTAGTCAGCTTCTGGTATTTTCTCACTCTTCGGATGCTTTCGACCTTATCGAAAAGTCGATTGCCGAGTTCGACACAATTACTCCGTATCGTGTTTTCCAAGCTAGTCATCTTAGTTCCATTACTGATCTCGTAAATACAATTACTTCGATCTATCCTGATCTTCAGACTACAACTGTTGGCTCTCAGGGCTTTGAAAAAGTTTTGGTGCGCGGAGCAATTCACAGATTGAATGAACTCGCGAATCTTTGGGATGAGCTCGATACTTCCGGCAAGGTTGTCATTTACAGACCGGTTTACAGAAAAGCCGATGAGCTTACAGTTCCGCTTCAGACGTTTATGCCTTCAGTTGGAGTGACGAGTGTTACTGGAACTGCTTTTGGTTCTGATATTTTGATGCTTTACGGTGAGCCGAAACGTATTGATGAAGCTTTGAGTTTTGTGAAGAAGATGGACGTCACCGGCGACGTTCGAGTTTTGAAATACGGCAGAATGAATACTGCTGATGCTTCGGCAATAGTCACTGCGTTTTATCCAAATGTCTCTGTGCAGACTATTTCGAATGGAAATATTCTCACCGCGCAAGGAACGAAGGAGAGTCTCGACGGTGCGGAAAAATTGCTGTCGCAGATAGAGAATGGATTGATGTGGAAGATTGTGCCGCTTGCGCGAATTTCCGCGGCGGAAGCGCAGTCTCTGGTTACTACGCTCTTCGGCTCGGTTCAGGCGACTCAATTGCCGAACGGCATTGGAATAGTTCTTCTCGGTAGTGAAGAAGGTGTGGCTGAAGCTCTTGAAATGATCCGCCAGATCGACTCCAGAAGAATTCATCTTGTTCCAATAAAAAATGTCGAACTTACTTCGATTACTTCCGCTCTCAAAGAATTTTATCCTGAAGCGCAGGTTGTTGAGATAACAGAATTGAATTCGCTTTCGATCTCCGCGGATTCGATAGTTCTCAATGAGATTGATCAGTTCGTCTCTGCGCTTGACAAGAAGCTGCATTCTGCAATTAGGCCGCTGAGATATTACGACCCGAGCAATATCGATAAATTGCAAGCGGCGATAGTACGGCATACTCAGTTAGCAGACAATAATATTGGGTTCGATGATCAGATGAATGCAGTCATGATGCAGGGCTCTTTTGAGCAGATACAGAGCGCATTGAAGATGATTGATGATTTAGACCAGCCGACGCCGCAAGTGCTGATTGAAGCCGCAGTTGTCGAGGTCGTATTGAATGATCAGAAGAACCTCGGATTTACTTGGGGATTCAGACCCGATCTTTCTGCAATAAGCATTTTGCCTTACAGCCCGTATACTGCGCCGGATTACGGTGGAGCTCAGGCTTCTTTTGACGGAAATGGTTTGTCATTGGGAATTGCTCGAAATAATCTACAGATGACTGTGAGTGCGTTGGTCAGCAATGCTGATGCTCGGGTTGTATCCGCTCCGAAACTTGTCACTAGAAGCAACAAGCAAGCAACTGTAGATGTTGGCAGGATTGTTTACTATCCTCAACAGACAACTACAACGTCAGGCGGAGCATCATCAACTTCGACTAATTGGACTTCGCAGACTGTGCCGGCAACGCTTACGATTACTCCGAGCGTGGCGCGCGGCTCCGACAACGTCAGAATGGATGTTTCGGTTGTGATTGGTTCTGACCTCGGTCAGCGTGTGGCCAATGCTCCTTTGAATGTTCAGAACCGCACTGTCACAACTAATGTTGATGTAATTGACGGTCAGACTTTAATTCTTGGAGGACTCATAACTAAGAATGTTTCTGATGGAGTCGTAAAAGTTCCTTTGCTCGGAGACATCCCCGGAATCGGAAAGCTCTTCCAAAACACAACGAAGAGTGAAGTGAATAGCGAAGTTTTGATTTTGATTTCACCTCGAATAATTTATCCATCAACTCAAGAACTCCAGATGGAGGAGGAGATCAATCGGTATAAATATCTTGTCAGTTTCCCGGCAGATTGGTCGGGGCGCCGCTGGCTTGTAAATAATCCTCAGAGGAGAGCCGCGATGAGGAGACAGGCGTTTGAGCGGAGCAACTATGTAGTCGGAGTTGACGGTGCTCGGGAATTTGGTGCGACTGAAGAATCGCAAACGAGAATTGCGCCTGCTCCTGAAACGACACCTACGACTCCTCCTGCGTCAACGACTATTGCTCCGACTTTTACCGCACCTTCGAATACCCCTGCTCCGATTCAACCTGCGCCTTCGAATACCCCTGCTCCGATTCAACCTGCGCCTTCGACATTAGAACCCACGGTTCAAGAACCCCCGGTTCAAGAACCCACGGTTCAAGAACCCACGGTTCAGCCGCCTTTCTTGGGTTCGCTAACTTCTTTCGACATTAACAGTGCTACGGCCGCTGAATTGAGAACTGTTCCTGGAATGCCTGCGCACATTGCGGAGCTTATTGTGAAGTATCGCGACCAGAACGGAAAATTTGAGAAGACGAGTGATCTGCTTCAAGTGCCGGGAATGAATCCTGGAATTTTGGATAAAGTTAATCCTTATCTGCGGGTTTCTCCTGTATCGAATTTAAATGCGCCTTTACCTCAGCCTGCGGTTCCGCCTACTCCTCAACCGACTTCTTCTGTCAATGCTCAGCCGGCTGTTGCGACGCCTGCCGCAACGACTTCTAGTAAAGTAAATTTGAATACTGCAACAATCGAGCAATTGAAGACGGTTCCGGGAATTTTGGATCATCATGCCAGAATGATTACTGCGTACAGAAATACGTACGGAAATTTTCAGACAACTGATCAACTGATAGATGTTCCTGGCATTACTGCGGATCTTTACGGAAAGATTCGAGAGTATGTCACAGTATCAAGCGAACCTACTTCAATAAGCACTGCGGCTCCTGCTACTGTAAATCAGCCGTATTCGGCACCGACTCCTCAGACACAGCCGACTTATTCAAGCGTAGGTCGAGTCAACATCAACACTGCATCAGAGGCGCAGTTACTGACCGTTTCAGACCTCACAATTCAGAACGTGAAACTTATTGTTGCGTACAGAAAGAGCTATGGGAATTTTTCATCGGTTGACGATCTGCTTCAGGTGCCGGGAATTACTCCGGAACTTTTGGCGAAGATACGAGACCGTTTGACTGTTGGCGGAAGTTCAGAGGCGACTGCGCCACCGCCGCCATATTCATCTCGAACTTCTCCTTTGCCTTCGGCGCCTGCTGTTTCAACCTCTGCGAAGATAGATATAAATTCCGCGACTGAAGCTGAACTGAAAAATATTCCGGAACTTTCGACGCAGAATATAAAGCTGTTGATCGCATACAGAGCGAGCTACGGAAAGTTTTCGAATTTAGATGAGCTTCTGGACGTCCCGACATTTACTCCTGAATTATTGGCGAAGATACGCGGCAAAATAACGGCAAAGTAGCCGCTGGTTATTGAGACAAAAGCGCTCACACTTTGGAGGCACAGGCACTTCGCGTCAATGGACGGCTTCGCGTCAATGGACGGCTTCGCGTCAATGGACGCCTCGCGTCAATGGACGGCCTCTCGTCAATGGACGGCTTCGCGTTAATGGACGCCTCGCCTGTGCTTTATGCGTCAGGATTGAAAAAGTAAAAAAGTTCAAGCCTGACCCCAAAAAAGATTATGATACGTGACCAGATAATAGAGATAATTCGTGCTCATCGCACTGATATTGACAAATTCGGTGTGAAGCGCCTTGCCCTTTTCGGATCTATTGCGCGAGGCGAGGATCGACCCGAGAGCGATGTAGATTTTCTTGTTGAGTTTGAGGACAGAGGATTGAAGGGATTCTTTAATCGCCACATAGGACTTCTTCATCTTCTCGAAGATCTTATTGGAAGAAAAGTGGACCTTGTGCTTGCAGAGTCATTGCGTCACGAATTTAAGCCTTATGTTGAAAAGGATTTGATTGATGTTGCATGACCAAATTGCTTATCTCAATGACATTCGAGACAGTTGTTCGCGTATTATCGAGTATGCCAAAGACCAGACCTTTGAATCATTCATTACGGATAGAATGAGGTTTGACGCTGTTGTTCGGAATATCCAAATTATTGGTGAGGCGGCGAAGAAATTGTCAGATGAAGAGCGCTCAAAATATCCTGACATTCCCTGGAGGGACATTATAGACATGCGCAACATTGTGACGCATGATTATGCCAATATCGATCCACGTGAAGTGTGGGCAGTTGCTGTCGAGGATGTGCCTCAACTACTTGAGCAACTGGAAACAGGATTGAAAAAGTAAAAAAGTTCAAGCCTGACCCCTTATTATAGGAGAATTTATAAATGGATTATTTGAATGCAGTATTCTGGGATTATCCGCGGTTTACGGATGAAAAATGCTTAAAAAAATATATCAAGCAAAATAAGTGTAATGACGGATACAAATGGGTGCTTGGGAGATTTCTTGAACATGGAAGAGTTGTTGACACATTTAAATATTTTAGCATATCCGAGATAGCTGATTTATTACCTTTACTGAAATTATCTGATTACAGTCTAAAAAAATGGAAAAGAATGATTCAGGTTTACAATGAAATTAAACGAAAATAAAAAGTTTTATATGTTTCCGATGCAGAGGAAAGTGCTGGTTAAATTAATGGAACTATCGGATATCGAAAACAATTTTTTTCTAACAGGTGGAACTGCTCTTTCTGTTTTTTATCTAAACCACAGACAATCGAATGACATAGATCTCTTTACAACAGCAAAGGTTGATTTAAGCGATATCGGTTTTGAATTACAGAGGATATGGCTGAATGAAACAATTACACTTAAAGAAAACACTAATTTTCTATCATTATTGATTAGAAACATAAAAGTTGATTTTGTCATTGATTTGTTATCAATAAAAGAGAACCGTCAGAAATATTACTTTAAAAACAAACATTATGTATCAGTTGATACCATAACAAATATAGCTTCAAACAAATTATGTGCTGTTGTCAGCAGAAGAGAGATAAAAGATTACTTAGACTTATATTTCATTAGTAAATATTTTTCAGATTGCAATTTTGAAACCATATACAAAAATGCAAAACATAAAGATGCCATATTTGATGACCCTGCAACAGTTGCATTTCAAATGGAAGAAGGAATTAATTTTACCAAAGATAACAAAAAGTTATTTCCTGAAATATTCATTAAGTTTAATGCCGGAGATTTTTATGCTTTCTATGCGAGATTCGCAAAATTTTTATATCATAAACTTTTATAAATTAAAATGCGTTGGGACAAGACAGAAAAAGTAAAAAAGTTCAAGCCTGACCCCTTATGCAAATTTTTTTTCAAATGCTGGAAGGCAGTCTAAAAATATATTGAAAAATTAGGAGATCATACTATAAAGTTGTGGTATGATTATTGCTGAAATGAATGATGCTATGAATATTAAATTTAGAAAATATTCATCTTCGAGATCGACTGCCACTCGTGGTGTCAGTTTAATCGAACTTTTGGTTGTAATAATAATAATTGGAATTCTACTTTCAGTTGTAAACGCTTCCTATTCACAATTCTATGTAAATATTGCTTCAAAGGGATTTGCTGCCGCAATTTTGACAAAATCTCGAGAAGCAAAAAACCTCACAAGGTCACTTGGCAAAGATGTCACGCTTGTTCTGGATTTAGACAATGAAAGCGCATGGCTTACTGTTGATGGCAAAATGGTAGGTTCTGCTATTGCTCCGGCTGTAGAGAGTGTTGAGATCAAAGGGTTCATGGACGACGACAATGCGGGCACATTTCGAACGACAGGTCAGAAGTCAATAGTCTTTACAGCTCATACGGTGCTTAACATAGATTCGACTTGCGGTTCTTTCAAAACAGTTATGCAGGTTGGTCCTAAATCGGCCGCTTATGGAACTACTGCTTCAAATGCAAATGACTTTAACTCAATTATGTTCTTCATGATGAGTTCTACTCCGACAGCTTATAATGTTGGTTGTGTCGCAGCCGACGCATGGGAACCTTGGTTTAGCAATCCCAGTTATCCATGGAAGAAGTGTGTGTCGTTATGACTATGAAAAGTAAAAGAGGTTTTGGACTTGTAGATGTGATGGTCGCTATGGCGATTTTGTTTATCGGTTCTTATGTAATGATATCTGTTCTTCCGCGTCTTATAAATGCTGCGAATTCCCGGAGCAGTTTAGAAAGTGCTTATATTTTTGCATCTTCAAAAGCAGATGAAATTTATTCTCAGCCTTATTCAGGTGTGACATCTGCCAGTGGAAATTTTAATGCTCTGCTTCCGAATATGTCTGACCTTTCCAAATTTTCATGGGTTACTTCAGTTACGGAAGAGAAACCTGATTTATTGAAGAAAGTGACTCTAAACGTTAAATGGGGAACCGGTGCCGACAAGATGGATACTTACATATTTTATATTGCGGATATGAACGATGATTAATAAATATTTGAGAACAAATAAAAAATTTATGGTCAATCATGATTATTTAGTAACGCAGGCTAAAGCCTGCGGCTACCGTTCGAATGAAAACTCACTTCACGGCTTCACATTAATCGAGCTCCTTGTCTGTGCATTAATCTTTGGCATTTTGATGGTTGGATACTCTTCCTTATTTGCTTATGCAATAAAGTCTTGGCAGTATTCACTGGGAAATATGGACAGGAAGCAGAGCCTTATGGGCGGTATCGATCGCCTTGGCATGGATTTGCGGAGTATTGATCCTCCCTATGTTCAACTTCCTGGTGTTGGAATGGAAGGTAAGAACGAAGATGCAAAATATCCGCTTACCAGTTCTCAACAAGATGAGATCTTTATGCACTCTGCAACATGGTGCGATCAGGAAGGCTGGTTTATTGGCAATCAATCCGGAAGCGACCCAAGAGCTGACATACAGAGGGTTTGCTATTGGTTGAGACAGGATGCCGGTGATGCAAAAGGCAGGGTTTCTTTTACCTATGTGCCTTCGTCCAGAACTGATTATCCCCGAAAACTCGTTACTGGAGCAATTGGCAAACAACATCCATACATTTTGAATGCAATAGGTTTTAATGTTGAATATTATGATGGACTTGCTTGGGCTAATACTTGGAATTCGACAGTATCTGGACTTCAGCCTGAACTCATTCGAGTCACAATTACGAGTAAGATTGGAAACGATTCTTCGACGATAGTTTCTGTTTACAGACCTATGGCGAGAGAGACAAAGGTAACATTATGAAAAATAGCATTCGAATTTTAAACCCAAAAAATAACAGACGCCGTGGGTTTGCAATGATAACTGCGTTTTGGCTCATGCTCGTTGGAGTAATGCTCGTCACTACGATGGCTTCAATTCTTCAAGGCGCTTTGATGATGTCTTCTAATGAAGGAGCGAATGTAAGAGCTAGAATGTCGGCAACTTCTGCTGTGATGAAAGCGCTTGCCGATCTTATTGAGGACAGACCTGCCGGTTCAACAGATACGCCTGGATTAATAATTACCGAGGTCATGAACAATCCGTACCTTGGGAATACAGTAAGTATAAATGGCTGTTACGTTAATGGAAGTTCAGACCAGGTTTCTGTTTACAACTGGGGACCTAAGCCTCTTGATATAAGCACATGGACTATTCGAGGATATAACAACGGCACAAGCTCGTGGAACGGACTGGCTGTTGCTTTCGGAGGCGGGACTACTTTGAATCCTGGAAGAGCAATTTGGCTGACAGGAAATTTTGTTACGAATTCGGGCAACTCTACAGTTTATCTGTATAATTCATCAGGAACTACAGCGGATTCTTCTACTATTGCTACTGGAGCTAGTGGCGAAAAATGGGTTTGTCTGCCTGACGGAGCAAATTCTGGAGCCTCGAATTCAGGGCAATATGTAAATCAAGTTGCTTTGAATCCTAATAATGGACTCGTGTATCGCTGGATTAAGGCTCCGTTTGAGTTTGTTCCAGGTGGCGCGCCAGGCGCTTCCGATACTAACGGAGCAGGAATGTGGATGGATTCTTATACACTCGAGAAGCACATTGGTTCGAGTGTTTCTGCGACTTATTCTTTTCCGCAAGCAAAAGTTTTTCTTAGATATGAAAAGAGCTTAGTAATAAAAAACGATACGACAGGTTTGGTTTGGACATTAGGAACAGATGGTGATACTCAAATTGCTTTGCCGCTAGCGAGCGGGATACCGTGGCTTGATCACACTGCAGCAAATTCAGATTCGATTGCATTCATTTTGAAGGGACCGAGCGGCAATATTTCGCAGACTGGAAGTATGAATGATTCTGTGGCAGGGCAACATTGGAGAAGAACTTCGACAACTGATCCGATGGCGTCGCTTGCTTTAGGTGGAGCCGCAACTGCAGGTACACCTGATGCTTCATACACAATTCAATCGAATCCATTTATTTCGGAGGTATACGATCCATCGTCTGCGGGTGGAACTAATTATCAGGTTATTTCAAAGGCAACTGCCGGATTATATTACGGAGGCGCCACTTATAGTCGTGAAGCAGTGGAAATTTATAATCCGACCGGTTCTGCAAGGAATTTGGTAGCTAATCCTCTAAGAATATATTTTACTGCCTCTTCAAATAGCCTCATCCTTAATACCGGTTCTATACCGGCTTATGGCTTTTATTTGTGGACTGACTCGAAATATGTCATCAATACAGTTGGGGTTACAGCAGATTTTGTGACAGGGGCACTGGGGACATATAAAATTAATACTAACAACCAATTGGGATTGTACGATAATGCTTCAGGAACTTTATACGATACTGGTTTTGCATCTTCAGGCAATTTAAAAACACGCGAACGAAAAGCTTTTGCTGCCTCTACGAACGCCACTATGCAAGTTGGTGGAGCGGATGTGGATAACGGAAATTCGTATGATGTGAATGGTACTACTGCCGATTTTGTTGAGCACGCTTCAACTTTAAGTTCAGTTGTTCAGTGGAAGAATAGTTCTTCGGCTCCGGAACCTCCGCCCGCTCAACCATACGATGGAAATGAATTCGTCGAGATTTCTTTGGGACCTGCTCCGGCATCAGCTTCTTCTTCAAATGATGGCGATCGCAGATACGAATTCATCGAGATACAAAATGTGTCAGGAGCGAATATCGATCTGGAAGCAGATGATTGGTGGATCTCGATAGGATCCGCCACTGGAGCAAACCCGAGACGAATTTCTGCTTTGAATAGTGGAAGCGCAACTTTAACTGACGGTGCAGTTGGTGTAATCGCCGCAATAGACGCTGATACATCTTTCATAGCTAATCTGAGCGGCTTGAATCCTGCGGCAATACAATGGTTTGGACTTGGAGCCGCGAGCGGCACTCCGACAGATACAATGATCGGAGCCAATGGACTTAAGACTATAACTGACACAGCATTCAATATTGTTCTTGGATTTGGAGGAGGACCTGCTCCGGCCACTAAGCCGTTTTGGTACGGAATTGCGTTTCCTGATATGGACTCTGGCTCGATCGGAACCGATACAAGCTGGCAGAAAGCTTTAGTTTCAGTTTATGACGATACGACTTCGCCGTTTTCAACATTCACTTCTTCAAATTGGGCACAAAATGATCCAAATCCCGGTATTGGATTAAGCTCTGCGGGAAGGTTTGGATACGACGGGTACGGAGATACATGGTATAAGTATAACTACGATACTTTTGTAAAGCTCTACACAAATTCCGGGCTCGATGTTTATTATCGATTGAGGATTATGGATGAAGGCGCAAAGATTAATGCAAACTGGTGCGCAAGAGCAAGCGATGCTTCACTTTACAATATTGTGTCACGACTCTTCCAAGTGGCTCCTGATCCTCCGTTCAAAGGAGGCGGTGGGTTAACAGCAACTAAAGCCGATTCACTTCTGGAGGATTTGAGAAGTACGTGGGCAGATTCTATTCTTGTCACTCCGGTATCACTTTATCTTCTCTATACAAATTTAAATCATCCTTATCCCAGATTCTTCCCGTGGCTAACTATTTACGGATACAACGAGCCAGGGGTTTTTCCTCTCAACATAAATATGGCTGAGACTCCGGTCTTGACTGCTGTATTTCAGCAGATGCTCGCGGCGAGCTCTACTGATAGCAAATATCCAACTTTGTCTCTCACTAATGCTCGAATACAAGCGGCCGGAATTGCGAACAAAGTTTATGATTATTTAACGAACCGTGATGGCGGGGCAGATGTTGGACTTAGCGATGACACGGGCTTTTATTCTGTGACAGAAGCTTACAACAAAACACTCGGTTTGATGACAGACATCAAAGACACAAATGCATTGTCAAGCGCAGGCCTCGCAAAGTTTTCAAATTACATAAATGTTAACTCTACGAATTATTTTACTCTTTGGGCTATGGGTTTTGTTTACAGGCAAGGCAAAGATGTGCTTACAGATACTCCTATATCTACTTACAGAATTGCCGCAGTAGCTCATCGAAGTTCTGATGCGGACAAAGCTAAGTTCCTTTATTGGAGAGAAGTATTCGAGGTATCTGATACAAGCGAGATGATATTTACGACTCCGATTGGAACTCGGAGATATCCGAAATCACGTTGGGATTCAGAACAATAATGCGTGATGCGTGCTGAAAATTAATTCAAATGGCAGCCCTGTAACTGCCGAGCTGATTAGTGCGATCACCTTTTGTCGGACTTTTTAAGAAACTTATTAATTTTTACCTTTTTTTTTTGTAAAGTTGTGTTATGTTTTGTAGGGGAGATTTATATCGAGATTGGAACTTGATGCTGACTAGACTAAAAAAATCTTTTTATGATCTTCTGTTCTTTGCAAGTTTTCTAAGTTTCCTTCTACTATTCAACTCTACTGTTACTTATGCCGGTTCAGCCGGATCCACAGGCGCCGCATTTCTTGAACTCGGTATTGGCGCTCGAGCCGCAGGACGCGGGTTTGCCGATTGCGCATGGGCGGACGATGTTTATGGAGTCTATTTCAATCCTGCAGGCATTGCGACGCTAAAGAGGCAGGAACTCGGGTTCACTCACAACACGATGTTCCTCGATCTCGATTACAATACTTTAGGTTTTGTTTATCCATTCGAGGATCAAGGCGCGATTGCTCTGAATGCATTGTATGTGGATTTAGGGTCGGTCGAGCGCAGAGAGATTGCGGCTGGCGGCGGCCCGACCGGAATACTCGGAAATGCAAACGGCTGGGACTTTGCATTGTCCGGAACTTATGCCCGCACAGTGACCGAATTTTTAGATCTTGGAATGACTTTAAAATTCATCAACGAGTCTCTTGACGATTACAGCGCAAGCGCAGTTGCGGTTGATCTCGGTGCGAAATGGCGTCCGCCTGTTCCTGGATTTACCGTCGGAGTTTCGCTTTCAAATATTGGAACGCGTTTGAAATTTGTCTCGGAACGTGAAGAGCTTCCGATCACATTGCGAACCGGACTTGGCTATCGTTCTCCTGGCGGCCGCTGGGGCGTTGCCGGAGATTTAATTTACACGAAGAACCAGGATTTAGACGGAGCGATTGGCGGCGAGGTTTGGGTGTGGCCTGAGCATCTAGCATTTCGCGCAGGAGCGAATTCGACTGCTGATATTGCGAACGGTTTTACAATTGGAGCGGGCTTCAAGTGGTCGGACTTAACATTTGATTATGCGTTCATTCCGTTTGGAGATATTGGCGACCAGAATCTCATTTCGCTCGCGTATCAGTTCGGAGCTCCAAGAGAGCGCGTGTACAGGCGCACGGAACGAAGACAAGCAGAAACTTCAAAGCCCACTGCCACAGTGATACAGCAACCGGTTTCGACTCAACGCGTTTTATACGGAGCATGGATACTTCCTTTGAGATATGAAGCCGGGCCGGCAGATTACGAATGGCTGGCTTTTGCAACTGCGGAGGTTATTTCGTCAGATTGGAAGTCGCAAAATGCTCTGGCAAATTCGCTAGAATCCGCGAGATTCAAGGTTGAGGGAATGTGCTGGGCTTCGAATGGAACATTTACTATTTCTGCTATAGCTCGTGATCTCATTTCTGGTTCCGCCACTATATTCAATTCAGCAGGCGACGTTGAAAATCCGTTTGAGGTGTGGAGAGACCTCGAGCAGAAGTTGAGCACATATCTTGCGCTTCAAGGAATGAATGTCAGGCCTCCTGCTCCGCCGCGCCCGAGGGCTACAATGGAAATGCCCGTAGAGAATGCGCCATTGCCAACTGCAGTTCAACCTCAAGAAGCGCCATTACCGCCGCCGCCACCGGTTCAAGAACCGACTCGTATCGTTGAAGAGAAACCTGAACCTAAAGGTGTGACTGTTTCGAGAATACTTGAATACGGATCAACAGTCTCGAATGAATTATCAAGAAGCATTTTGGAAAGTTTGAAGAGAGCGCTTGATGGAGCGGGAATTCTCAATGATGAACGGAGCGCCGCATTCAGGTTCGAGTCTACTTATTCCGAACTTTCAGATGGCACACTAGTAGTTTACGGAAGAGTGATCGATCGAGCAACAGGGATACCGATTGGCACGATCGAGATATACGGTTCGAGAAGAAACATCCGGTCGCTTGGCGGTAGAATAGCCGACGCAATAATGGTGAAGATTCCAAGGTAGGGGCGAACCTACGTCTTCGCTCTGATGGGGCTTGCACATCTTTTATTCAAAGACTAAAATTCTATTATGAAACATTTAGTCGAAACAATGCTTAAAGAATTGAGCCAAAAAATTCAGTTAAGTTATGGAGATAGATTGATCACTTTAGCAATTTTTGGTTCAATTGCTTCTGAAACTTCTACTACTGAATCAGACATTGACATTTTGATTATTGCAGAGCCATTACCTTCGGGAAGAATACCTCGTGTAGACGAGTTTGTTCATTTGGTTGAAAAACCTATGAAGGAAAAATTAGAAGAAATGAGCCGACAGGGTTGGGCAGTTTATCTTTCTCCTATCTTTAAAACTCGACGTGAAGTCGAATTTGGCAGTCCATTATTTTTTGACATGACTGATCGAGCAGCGATACTTTTCGACAGAGATAATTTTTTTCAGAAGTATTTAAAGAAGTTACAGGACAGAATGAAAGAGATGGGTGCAAAGAGGATATATCGTTGTGGAGGATATTTTTGGGTTTTAAAAGATAATTATGTTTTTGGTGATAGAATTGAATTATGACAAATGATCAACTTGCTCAAAGCTATTTAAAAATGTCCAACGAACGTATGAAAGCGTTACCATTATTTTATCAGAATAAGGCGTATGCTGTTGTAATAAGGAAAGCTCAAGAAATAGTTGAACTAACACTAAAAGGATTATTACGGTTTACCGGCATTGATCCTCCTAAGTGGCATGATGTTGGAGAAATAATCAAAGAATATTCGAATCGTTTTCCTGATGAAATTTCTAAAGAAGCAAGTCGTATAATAGAAATTTCAAGATGGTTGAGAAAAGAAAGAGAACTATCTTTTTACGGTGATATTGATTACGTTCCGACTGAGATTTATAGAGAAGAAGATGCGAAACGAGCTATAGAAGATGCAACATATATTGTTCAAATAGTTATAAAACATTTTTCGAATATTAAATAGTAAACGAAAAAATGCAGAATTATCAAATGCCATATAAACTTATTTTTGATAACGTAATGTTTTTCGGTCATGCAACACGAAATTATTTCCGAAAATTGATTTGGGGGAGACTGATTTATAGAATAGGAGCTGCGGCAATAGATGTACGGAACATCACAACCTAAAATAGGGGAGTTGCTGGTAAGCTCAGGTTTAATCACTCCAGAGCAACGCGACCATCTGCTTGAAGTTCAAAAAGAAAAAGGTGGAAAGTTCGGAGAGCTCGCAATTGCAGAGGAGATGATTACCGAGGATGATCTTCTCAATATTCTTTCATCTCAACTAAACATTCCAGTAGTAAATCTCGAAGAAGCAATAATTGATCCTAAGGTCCCGCTTTTACTACCGTCGAAAATTGCTCAGCGTTATTCAATGCTTCCTATAGAAGAAACCGAGAACAAAATTGTGATTGCAGTTGCTGATCCGACAAACATTCAAGGCATCGATGATGCGAAGATGATGCTGAATAAAGATGTTGAACTTGTATTATGCCGCAAGGCAGATTTACTGAGAAATATTGACGATTATTATGGTGGAGTAGAATCTGTTCAGGAGCTATTGGAAGGCATAACAGAGGATGATATCGAGTTAGTCAAAGATGAAGCTGACCTTACGGGTAATGGCGCAGTCGATATCGAGGACAATCGAATCGTTAAGTATGTAAACCTTATTATTCTGGAAGCAATCAAGAATCACGCATCGGACGTTCACCTCGAACCATTTGAAAACGAATTTGTAATTCGCCAACGAATTGATGGAGTACTTCACAAGATGCCTGCGCCTCCGAAGCAGGTTCAGAACGCGGTCATTTCGCGCATCAAGGTCATGGCAGATCTAAATATTGCCGAATCGCGTTTGCCGCAAGACGGCCGTATTAAATTGCGTCTGGCCGGGAAAGAGATCGACCTTCGCGTTTCATCTTTGCCGACTGTTTTTGGAGAATCAGTAGTCCTTCGCCTTCTTGATCGAACTGCTCAGATATTGACTCTTGAACAGCTTGGAATGTCGGACGAGACGCGAATAAAGATGGAGAAGATAATTGAAAATCCGAATGGAATTGTGGTTGTGACAGGTCCTACCGGTTGTGGAAAAACTTCTTCTCTTTATGCTTGCGTGGTTAAATTACATAATCCTGAAGATAAGTTTATCACTGTTGAGGATCCTGTTGAATACGAAATAGACACTTTGACTCAGGTGCAGGTGCACGAAAAAGTGGGATTAACTTTTGGAGCAACATTGCGGTCAATTTTGCGGCAGGACCCGGACATTATTCTTGTCGGAGAAATTCGCGATGTTGAGACGGCGGAGATTTCGATTCAAGCTTCTCTTACAGGGCATCTTGTTTTGACGACTCTTCACACGAACGAAGCCGCAGGTTCAATTACGCGTCTAATTGATATGGGAATAGAACCATTTCTTTTGACTTCCACAATTCTGGCAGTTTGCGGTCAACGGCTCGTGAGAACGATCTGCCCGATGTGCAAAGAGGTTGCCGATATCGACAAAGAAAAATTGAAGCTTCTTGCGCCTCCGAATACGGATATCAGCAAAATTACTTTATACCGCGGCCGTGGCTGTGAAGAATGCACCGGCACCGGATACAAAGGCAGAACCGGAATCTTCGAGTTGTTTATTATGTCAGAGGAGATCCAAGAACTTGTTCTGCAGAAAGCGCCCGCGAATGTTCTCCATGCAAAAGCGCAAGAGCTTGGAATGGTCACAATGGCGATGGACGGTTGGAATAAAGTTATGCAGGGAATTACTACTTTGGAAGAGGTCCACCGTGTGGCGCCTCTGAAGACGAGTTGAAATTATGTTTGATGTAGAATCTCCGGACAGATTTATCGAAGCTCTAAAAAATTATCAGCTTATCGATGACGCTATGGAAGAGCGCATAAGGCGCGAGGCATCGATAACAGGCGAGCCTTTAGGCGCAATCGTTCAAAGAATTGCAGGTTGTCATGAATACGAGATTTTGAATGCGGTTGCGTATTGTTTTGGACTCGAAACTGTCGGACTTCAGGGCGTTGATATTCCTTTAGAAGTTATAGACCTGCTTACTCCGGACTTTGCGAGCAAATCGAGAGTTCTGCCCGTATGGCGCGATGGAAAACAGTTAAAAGTTGCGATAGACGATCCTCTAAATATTCGGGTGCTTGACGAGGTAAAGGTTGTGACAGGGCTTGAAGTGGAACCTGTTCTAGCGGCTCAATCGGATTTAACCGATGCGCTTTTAAGGGCTTATGGCACAGGTATGCTTGAGGACATTGATGTAATGGAGGGTTTAAGTTCTACATTAGCATCCATACAAGATGAAATTAAAGATGAAGATGGAGAAGAATTCGGAGCTGAAGATGCTCCGATAATAAAATTGGTCAATCAGGTTATTGTTGCTGCGATTCAAGAGCGGGCATCCGACGTTCATGTTGAATGCCGCGAGAAGAAGATGGTGATTCGATACCGCATTGACGGAGTATGCCATGATAGAATATTTCCGCCGAAACGATTGCAGGGCGCTATTCTTTCCAGATTGAAGCTAATGGCCGGCTGTGACATTTCCGAGCATAGAATACCTCAGGATGGAAGAATCAAGATGAAAGTTCCGACAGGCGCCGGGCGTCAGATGAAGAATATCGATCTTAGGTTCAGCACTCTTCCGTCACTTTTTGGCGAATCGATTGTGATGAGAATTCTCGACAAATCCAGTGTTTCGTTAGGACTAGAGCAGGTTGGTTTTCTGCCTGAGACTATCGAAGAATTTGAGAAGCTTATTGCTCGGCCGAACGGAATTATTTTGGTGACAGGCCCTACAGGAAGCGGAAAGACTACAACTCTTTATGCGGCATTAAATAAACTTAATACTTCTGATCGAAAGTTAATTACCGTTGAGGACCCGGTTGAATATCAGCTCGATGGAATAAATCAGATGCAGATTAAAGCGGACATCGGTTTGGACTTTGCGCGCGGACTGCGTGCGCTCTTACGGCAGTCGCCTGACGTGATTCTTATCGGAGAAATCCGAGATCTTGAAACTGCAGAGATTGCCATTCGAGCCGCATTGACAGGGCATCTTGTCTTTTCGACATTGCACACTAACGATGCGCCAAGCGCTGTCACTCGTCTTATAGACATGGGAATAAATCCGTTTCTTGTTGCGTCGTCCGTAAACGCAATTATGGCTCAACGACTTGTAAGAAAAATATGCGAATCGTGCAAAGAAGAGATCATTCCGGAAAAATATGTCTTAGATGAATTTGCTCTTAAACCTGACGACATAAAAGACATAAAGTTCTATCAGGGCGCAGGATGCAGAGAATGCAACATGACAGGCTACAGAGGCCGCACTACTATTTTTGAATTGATGAAGGTTGACGATGAAATCAAAGAACTTATACTTATGAATGCTTCTTCCGGCGAGTTAAGGAAGTTGGCAATACAAAAAGGAATGAGCGTGTTGAGACAATACGGATTAAAGAAGATTAAATTAGGCATGACGACATTTTCAGAAGTTATGCGCATGACGCCAAGCGAACTTTCTTTGAAGATGAAAAAGGAGTAGCAATTGAGTTACGGCGAAGAAACTGCGACAAGTTCAGAAGCTCCAAGATGTTACGATATTCAAGAGCTGATGTACATGGCGTATGAGCGCGGAGCATCGGACATTCATCTTTCAGTTGGAAGGCCTCCTGTGTTTCGAATTGACGGCAATCTTCAGAATGTTGATGCGCCTATATTGGAGTCGAAAGATACCGAAGCTTATGTTCGAGCAATTACGGCAGATGTGTATATGCAGAGAATAGCTGAAGTCGGCGCCGCAGACTTTGCATATCCTTTTGGTGAATACTGCCGCTTCCGTATATCAGCATTCAAGCAGAAGGGTATGTATCAGCTTTGCATGCGAATTATTCCATCTAAACTGCTTTCGTTTGAGACGCTTGGATTGACGCATCCCAGAATTCGTGAGCTGATGTATACTCCAAGAGGATTAGTTCTCGTCACAGGTCCTACCGGCTCGGGCAAATCGACAACTCTTGCATCGATGATTAATTTTATTAATACTGAACGTGATTGTCATATCATAACTATTGAAGATCCTATCGAATTTTATCATACGCATAAGACCGGTATTGTGACTCAGAGAGAACTAGGAATTGATACTCCTTCCTTCTCGATGGCTATTCGGCATGCATTGAGGCAGGACCCTGATGTGATACTCGTCGGAGAAATGAGAGATCTCGAAACTATTTCCGCCGCCATTACAGCCGCCGAAACCGGGCATTTGGTTTTTGCTACATTGCATACGAATACTGCTCCGGGGACAGTGAACCGCATTATCGATGCGTTTCCTACGGATCAGCAGGAGATGGTAAGAACCCAGCTAGCAGTTTCTATTCAAGCGATTATGTGCCAATCACTTCTTCCAAAATGCCGGGGCACAGGAAGAGTTGCATCGTTCGAAATAATGTTTGCGACTGATGGGGTTCGTGCGATGATAAAAGATAATAAAATAATGAATTTAGTATCGGCAATTCAGACCGGAGGAAAATTGGGAATGCAGACTTTGGAGCAGGGGCTGTTCGGACTTTATCAACGCGGGTTGATCACTTATGAAGCCGGTCTGCAGAAAGCCGCTAGGAAGGACGAGTTCGAGAAGCTCGTTTCAGGAAACTAACGATGCCTGCTTTTAAATATAAAGCAATGGATTCTTCCAATAAAGAAGTTTCAGGGTCAATTGATGCCGCTAACGACCGCATTGCTTCTCAACAACTTCGAGAACGAGGTTTGCGTCCGTTTGAAATAAAGGCAAGCGCCGGCGGATTTGATATCGGATCCTATTTTGCTAAATTCAAAAAGAAAAAGGTTAAAGCCCGGGATAAAATGGTTTTTACTCGACAGCTTTCTACATTGCTCGAAGCAGGTCTGCCTTTATTGAGAGGATTAACTATATTAACCGAGCAGTCTGAAAATCCGACTTTGAGAGAAATGATCGAAGAGATTAAAAACTCAGTGCAGAGCGGTTCATCATTTTCAGAAGCTATTGCAAAATATCCGGATACTTTCAATAAACTTTATGTTTCGATGGTAAGAGCAGGAGAGGTTGGAGGTGTGCTGGAAGTAGTGCTCGACAGACTTGCCGAATTTGCCGAGAAGGATGCCGCTCTGATGGCAAAGGTCAAGGCCGCCATGATATATCCAATCTTGATGGTTTGCGTGGCTGTGACCGTGGTGACGATCTTGATGGCATTTGTAATACCTCAGTTTACCGAGCTGTTTGCGTCTATGGGAGCTGAACTGCCTTTGCCGACAAGAATTCTCATAAATATTTCAAATATTATTAAAGGATTTTGGTGGCTGATATTCGGCGGAATGTTCGGAGGATATTACGGTTTTACCGCATGGGTTAAAACACCTGTCGGTGAAAAATGGAAAGATGGAATGATATTGAAACTTCCGATATTTGGAGAGCTGACCCGAAAAATGATAACCGCCAGATTTGCTCGAACTCTTGGAACTTTAATTCAATCCGGCGTGCCTATTCTGCAGGCGCTGTCTATCGTCAAAGATACAACGGGCAATGTTGTGGTTGGCGAATCAATGGAATCTGTCTCAGCCGCTGTCACAGAAGGAGAACCTATTGCGGCTCCGCTTCATAGACTCGGTGTTTTCGCTCCGATGGTGACAAACATGATTGCAGTCGGAGAAGAGACTGGAGCACTTGATCAGATGCTTTTGCGAATAGCGGACAATTACGACATGGTAGTTGAAGAGGCAGTGAAAGGTTTGACTTCACTGATGGAGCCGGCAATTATCGTATTCATGGGTGTCACTGTCGGTTTTATTGTGCTTGCGCTATTCATGCCGCTTTTCGACCTTGGAAGTCATATAAAGGCATAAAATAAAAATAAAGTAAGCGTTCAGCAAAAGGCAAGATGCACATGCGCTACGCGTCAA
>PEWQ01000029.1:5148-6673 GCA_002780065.1 Candidatus Hydrogenedentes bacterium CG07_land_8_20_14_0_80_42_17 | reverse complement strand
GATAATCCGAGAGGCTGTAGGCCATGTGAGACAGCCAGCGGAGATGATGGATGTTGCCGCTCAGAACCGGCCGGGAAGCCTCATCGAAATGAAGGCCGAGGATCCTGGCGCCGCGCGCCGCCGCGACGGCCGCATACCAGGCACACCGCGCGGTGGCGTGCGGATTGATGACAAGGTCGGCATCGAAGGCGGCAAGGCGCGCAAGAAATAGCCGCACGGATTCCCGCGAAACGGCATCCCTGCCCTTCCACTCCGACCGATTCGCGACCATGACCTGATCAGGTACTCCGCCGTGAATCAGCTCGACGGCCTCGCGTTCGACGACCTGTGCAATTTCCGCCCGCGGATAACGGTCGCGCAATCCCTGGAGCGCCGGCGTAAAGTAACAGACGTCGCCGATCGAGGATGGCTGCAGCACGAGGATGCGACGGGGTTCGACCGGCGCGGGTACAAACTCGAAGCGAATCGCCGGGCACTTCCGAAAATCATGCTCGTCCTGGTGGCGCATGACCTCGTCGAGCACCGATTCGCTGATGACCCGGGCGGCCGGCGGCGCGGGTCGCGAAAAGGGATGGCGCGCCGGCCACTGCGCATCGGCGACATAGTCCTTCATAGCCGCTGCCAGGGCCGGATCGGCAGAGGTCGCGGGATCGAGAACCACGGCCACGCCGCCGCGAACGCTCGTCTCGATCGATGCACCGGCCTCTTCCACGCTTTCCACCGACTGAACACGATCGCCCCACGCTCGGCTCGTAGCCTCTACGGCATGAACCGCGAGATACCGTTCGATCTCCCCGGGAAAGACGACCACGCGGACCAACCTCTCGCCGAAGGCGTCGGCGAGATATCCCAGGCCCAGCCCGACTAGGCAGATGCGCGATGCCGCGATCGCCTGCGCCTTGTTGGCCGCCTCGCGGCCGGGATCGTACGCGCTCATGAGCGCACGGTCAGCCAGTCGAAGCGACGGTTGCCCGTTTCGCGCCGTGAAGATCGTAGCGTCCAGGAGCGCGCCGGCGAAATGAGGCTCCGTCATGAAGCAAGCCCGGCCTGCTCCAGGATGAAGCGGGCGCGGTGAGTCAGCGTGTCGCACGCCGCAACCTTGTTCCACCCGGTTCGGGCGATCTCTGAAATCCTCGCAGGACTAGCCAACAATTCTTTCACGATCCGTGCCGCATCCCGGGCGTCGCGAAAAGCGAGCAGGTCCCGGCCCGCGACGAAATGCCGGTGAAGAGCGGGAACGTCTTCCGTGACGACGCATGCTCCGGTCGCCATCGTATCCATGACCCGCGGTGAAACCCCATTGGTACGGTTGGACGTGGGAATCAGCACAACTTGTCCATCCAGCAGATTCGCGGCCTGGTCGGGAGCGAGCCAGCGTGATTCAAAAACGACCCAGGATGGCGCATTGAGTTTCTTGCGGGCAGCGAGCCAGCCCGGGCCGATGACCCGCAGCGGCAAAGTCATTTCGCCCGCCGCCTCGATGAATTGCCTCAGGAACGTTTCGCGGTGATCCGAGCGGGTCCCG
>PEWQ01000029.1:0-5075 GCA_002780065.1 Candidatus Hydrogenedentes bacterium CG07_land_8_20_14_0_80_42_17 | reverse complement strand
AACCGGGGTAGTCGGACGGCGGTCCCTGGAAAGCAAAGAAGAGATCGTAGAACGGCACCGTATCCTTCCAATAGCTGTAAGCCGGATCGAGCGCATCTTCCAGGAGCCAGAAGGCGGTGCGGGTGCCGCGCTCCTTCATCCGGGCGACCAATTCCGCGGGGATCGGGGAGATATCGAGAAGGAGATCCGGCCGATCCTCGTTGAATGCGTTCCAGAACTTCCGAACAACCTCGCGATTAACCTCAGTCGCGGGAACGTCCGCGGAAAGCTCCTTTCGCAACCGCGCGAACGACATCTCGACCGCCCGGCACCCCGAGGCGTGAAACGCATTGACCAGCGGGGGACCAAATCCCGCCCGCCCGCCCGCGCCGGGCACCGTAATCCAGACCAGTGGATCCTTGGCGTGACAGTATCCGTCATCCGGCCGAACGCAAATCGTTTGACGAGTGCAGATCCGGCGCACCCCATGATTTGTCTCGATACCGATAGGAACTTTGATTTTTGCATCATAGGTCACCATAGGTAAATTGGTACGTGACAGAGACGAAATTGTCAAAGAAAAAAATGTATGCAATGCTGCGAGCAATTTGACGTGACCGCCGTCTTCGTGAGAGGGATAAAAGTTCCGTCCCGGCGAAAAGCGCCGTCGGAAATTATTGCGTGAATATGGGAATTCCAGTTCATCAGGCTCCCGAAACTCTGGATTGTTTCGACCATTACCGGGATGGCGTCCTCAACGTTGAGCACGACCTGATACACTTCCTTCACAGTCTCCCACGCGGCGCGGCGGAGCTTGCCGAGCAATGTGCGGTTATATCGAAAGTACAGCCGGAACCTTTTTGGGATCGTGAATACGAACTGCCGGTGGGGAACGTTCTCCAGAATCCAAACGCCGACTGATATCGCTCCGGATAAGCACGCTCGAATTCATCGAAGCGCTCGGAGACAAGTTTGTAGAGTGGAGTTTCTCCGTGCTTCAAAAATGCTACTTGCACGACCCCGGTTTTTTAAATAATTTGTGTTTATTCGTGTCCATTTTCAATTCAGCCATTTGAAGTAACTTCGTCCTTCGCGTTCCAATTCTTCTTCGTCGGTAGGAGAAAGAATAATAGCATGGCTCGGAACATCTGACATTGAGTCGACGAAGACTCGAAGCCCACGGTTCTGCGACGAGTTCAAGAATTCATTTGTTTCCGGTTCAGGATAGCCTCTCTGAATAATATTCAACGCAGACTGCATCTGTGAAGTTGCATCGTCAGCGAGCCCTTTATTAAGTTTGATTATTGAAAGATAATCTTCAGCATCCGAAATTCCCACTCTGCGCCCCGCATACGTCAAAATAAATTCTCCAACTTTAGCAGGAATGTCTTTGATACATTTTCCGATAGTTCCTATCACTACATAAGTTCTTGACGAGAGAGAAATAACCGGCGAACGATTCGATTTAATTTCACGATCATTGTAATAGGTTATATCCGACGATTGAGGTACAGGAACACTTATAGTGCGGATGTGTGGTCCGAATCCGAGACGTTTGGATTCCGCCTCAAGCCTCTGCCGTTCAATTTCAGCTCTGCGTTCCGCTTCACGGCGTTCTGCCGCCCTCTGAGCTTCAGCTCTACGCAAAGCCTCTTGCCTTTGTGCTTCCTGTCGAGCCGCCTCTCTTTCCAAAGCCGCCTGCCGAGCCGCCTCACGGCGTTCTGCCGCCCTTCGTTCGGCTTCCTGCCGAGCCTCTTCACGTTGCTCAGCTCTCTGCCTAGCCGCCTCTTCGCGATCCCAATCATCATCCGACGAATTTGAAGAGTTATCCGACGAACCGTCATCAACAATTTCGGGGTCGCCAGGTTCAGGAATATTCCCTCCGTTATAGTCAACATCATACCAATCGCTTCGCGCAGGCATAAATAACAAAATTTCCAAAAGCATTACTAATAATAGAATAATAGCATTTTTTTTCATAACTTCCTCCTCACTCAAAATTCTCGAATCTTAACAATGAAATATTTTTCGTATCCAAAATGTAAAGCCCTGAATTGTGCCATCTAATTATGTCTCCGATATTCTCCGCGATTAAATTTGCTGTCGCATTTTTATAAGAATATAAAGTTCTTCCTGCCAAAAAAAATACTGTTCCATCATTTGAAACAGCCAATGAAGTAATAGCAGGCCCCGGCACTCTCACAACAAGCGAAATCTCTTTTCCAAAAGCAAGACGGTAAATATCGTTTTCAACCGAGAAAAATAATGTGTCTCCATTCACAGCCGCGGACTTAATAGATGAAGGCATATCGCAAATTTTTGTGTAGCCTCTAGACCGCTCTATGAAATATAAACTTTTTGCGGACCAGCCCTTGCCGCCGAATAGAAAAAGTCCTTTATCACCGGCCGCCATATTCATTTCGGCAGAAGGCAGAGTTAATTCCTCTTGTATGTTTCCTCCGGCATAATAGCCAAGTTTTTTTCCGCATATTGCCAATAGCGCGCCATCCGGCGAATAAACACAATCCTCAACTTTTCCTGTATTAGTTAAAAAACTTTTACTTACTAAATCAAAAATATTTCCTTTCGATATAATTATAATTTTGCCGCTCGGACCGATGCAAAACGAAGAAAGCGGAGAAATAATTTCAAACCGCTCAGCATCGCTTTTGTTAAAAAGAATTGTCAAAGTCGGAATTATTTTTTCATCAGGAGATGGAATATTTTCTTCGGTCTCTATTTTCCCGGCATTATCTGAATTGATGTTTTCATCCAAAGAGCCATTGTCTTCCAATGCGGCCGGAGTTGAGAGCAAATGCCCTGTAAAACTGTACTGACCTGATCCGCTCACATTCAGATAAAAGTGCGAGTATTGATTTGCATCGCAATCAATGTTCATTTGTTCAGCCTCAGCCCTGCCTTCAAAAATACTGGAGCCATCATCAGCAAGCACTTCAATCTGCAATCCTTCACCCTCAAAATTTATCTGCAAGGTTCCTGTATCCCCAATGTAATAATGATACCAAACAGAATTTCCTTGTATCATTCCCGACATCTTTTGTTCAGGTTCAATCTCCGTAAATGATGTCGGAAGGTTCGGAGCAAATGGGCCGATAGGCGGTTGAGCCATGGTATAAGCTCTAAAAACAAAATCGCTTTCAAGAGTTTTTTGAGCTTCTTCTCCCGCTGGTTGATAGACAAAAACGTTCAGCGCAACTTTTCGGTCTTCAGGTATTTCGGAAAAGACACGTTCGAATCTATACTGCGAACTCGATCCGGATAATTGATAACCTTTCATGTCGGTCATAACCAGATCAATATCCGCATCCTGATTCTTCCCTTCCAAATCTACCACGACATATTTTCCCTGAGCACTTTTCGGGATAGAAAGTTTAAACCATTTATTCTCTATAGAGGTCACATGTCCCTTTGTCGGCACATTAAATTGCAAAGAAACGGCATCTGCCGGAACCTCATAATCCGGAGGCGGAGGTTCGAGTTCACTGGAAAGTTTCAATCTTGCGATGCCTTTAATTCTCTGTCCGCTCAGTCGAATGTAATAAGTGTAAATTACCCGAGCATCTACTTTAACTTCTTGCGCGCCATCAACTTCCTCTGCTCTGCCGAGAAGCTCAGCATTCTCATCATAAACATCCATACGCGCAGAAGATATTTGCTCGCCAATAAGTCTCAATTTCAAAAATCCCGAGCCTTCAACATTAAGTTTCATCCAAACAATTCCGCCGCCGGTAATTGTTATATCTTCATCCTGCGCTAGAGTTATCTCATGAGCTGAAGTGTAAACAGTATCAGCTTTGTCACTCAAATCCTGCTCTGCAATTGCAGGAAGCGAGCTAAAAATCATCATCGCAAAAATTGCGAAAAATAAATTCCTCATAATAAATTCACCTCATAAAATATACAAAAGTTTTATCTAATGTATCATATTTTTATTTTTTCTGAAACAGCACAATCCTATTTATATTCGTACCCTTCTGAGAATTATCTATTCCCCAGCAATTCGAGGTCTTTGTAAAAACCTGTTCATTGACTCGGCATTCGCCTCGTCTACCCCGCAGTAGCGGGTCAGGAGCAGGTATTCGTTAAGCGTCATCGGGTTTGAAAAAAGAAAGGATAGTTGATATTGTATATCAAATGAGATACAATATTATTATATAGATTAAGGAGGATCGAGCAATGAATAAATCATCTATGATAAGAGCCCGTATTGAACCTGATTTAAAGTATAGGGTTGAAAAAATATTACAAAAAATTGGATTAAATACAACGCAGGCGATTACTATATTTTATAAGAGAATTTTAATGGATAAAGGAATACCTTTTGAAGTTAAAATACCAAATGCAACAACACGTAAGGTTTTTGAAGAAACAGATAAGGGCATTGATATACATACTTCAAAAGATACAAAAACATTTCTTAAGGATGTGGGATTACGTTAAGAAAACCGCAGTGGAAAACACAATTTAAAAAAGATATTGAATTAATGTCCCGACGCGGAAAAGATTTAGCAAAGTTGGAAGAAGTTATTATAAATTTAATATCAGGTAAAGTTTTAGATAGAAGATATAAGGAGCATACTCTTAAAGGTAATTATAAAGGTCGTAGGGAATGCCATATAGAATCAGATTGGTTGCTAATTTATAAATTGATTGATGATTTTATAATTTTTGAAAGGACAGGCACTCATTCTGATTTATTTGAATGAAACACAGGGACAATAATGACATACAATCCAGAAAAACATCATCGTCGGTCTATACGTCTGAAAAATTATGATTATTCCCAACGAGGTGCATATTTTATCACCTTGTGTGCGAAAAATCGTGAATGTTTGTTTGGCGATATCCAAAACAGCACAATGATATTAAATGAATATGGAAAAATTGTTGAACAATGTTGGATGGGTTTGCCTGATCATTATGATAATGTCAAATTAGATGAATACGTAATCATGCCCAATCATTTTCATGGAATAATATGGATTACCGATGATGCGCGGACGGATGATAATAATGTTGTAGGGGCGATTCATGAATCGCCCTTACATGAATCGCCCTTACATGAATCGCCCTTA
>PEWQ01000098.1:230-7457 GCA_002780065.1 Candidatus Hydrogenedentes bacterium CG07_land_8_20_14_0_80_42_17 | reverse complement strand
CAGGGCGAACACATAGGTTCGCCCCTACATTTTTGCACAACCGCATCAGGGCGAACACATAGGTTCGCCCCTACATTTTTGCACAACCGCATCAGGGCGAACACATAGGTTCGCCCCTACATTTTTGCGCAGTTAGAATTTATAATTTAATCCAACTCTGTGATTGTCTCCAACTTTACCGAATGGAATAAAAGCGTAATCTAATTCAAGCCCATTTGTTTTAAATCCTGCACCGAGCGTTAATCCATTGTCGATCTCGACACTGCCGTCGTAACCTGCTCTAAACGCAAACATATCTCCAAGTTTGAATTCTGCTCCAGCATGTCCGCTCCAGTTCTCATCTACAACCTTTTCTAAATCACCTGTGATAATTAGTCTCTTATGAATTGCTTCCCAACTTGCGCCGGCTCGGAAAAGAATTGGTAATCGTTCCGCTTCACGATCGTATTTGAGTTCTGTGCCAAGATTATTTACGGCGATTCCAAAAGCTAATGGTGAATTATCTGCTTGCCATCGTAAACCTATGTCTCCTGCAAAAGCTGTTGCAGAAGTATTATCAATCTCAGAAGAGAGTATCTTTGCTGTGACGCCGTATCCCCAGTTTCCCATCTTAGCTCCGTATGAAATTCCAACCGCAATATCTTGCCCTGAGAAAGTGCCTGAATACGCTCCAGCAGTGCCTGATACTATGGTTCTCTGAGTTGAACCGTAATTTACATATTGCCCCAAAATTGCCCATGCGCTTTTGTTGCTTAACGGGTGAGCATAACCGAGTGAGCCTTGCCCAACATCGAGCACAAGGTTTTGATAAGAGAGCAACAATTCTTTCTGTTCAGTCCAACCGAGACCTGCAGGATTGTAATATGCCGCAGAAACTCCTCGAGCCTCTGCAGTAAACGCATCACCCATTGCGGCGGCGCGCACTGACGGAGAAAATCGAAGCGAAATGCCTGAGTTTGAACCTGCATTGTCCTGCGCAGAATAAACAGGAACGATAAAGGATAAACTAATAAAAATTGCAAAAACTATTTGTAAAACACGCATCACGCACCACGAATTACAATTCACGTATTTCATCATTCTGCATTCATCATTCATCATTCTCATCTTATCACCGCCAACTTACCTGTGACTCTCCGGCCTGTTGCTAGGTCGGTGACAATGTAGATGTAATAACCGCTTGCAACATCATCTCCGTTTGCTGAATTCTTTGCATTCCATGTTAGATAGCCGTCATTTACTGTCATTGTTCGCTCGAATACTCGCTCGCCGCGCATTGTGTAAACCTCGACTCTAACCTGTGCAGGTAGATTGTCGAAGATGATTCCGGTAGTTCGCGGATTTGCCGGATCGTAAGGCTGTCCTGTCGATGCATTACCATCGTTCGGTCTGTATGGATTTGGATAGACCATGAACTTTGCAAGATTAACTTGATTGCCAGGCCCGCCGGAACCGAGTGCAGGCGCTACCAAAACAAACGAAGAGAATTTTCTCGTCTTGAAGGTGATGAGCCGCTCTATTGTGTCGTAAGCAAAAGCAGTTAGTGACGGAAGATTTGTCACAGAATCGTAACTCCATTCCTGTGTATCTCCATTCGCATGTAAAGCTCGAATCACAAGACTGTCAAGACTGTATGAAGTATCCATCCTGTAGCTCATGGAGATCAATGCGTCCTGTATAAGAGCTGTAATTACTTGTCCGCTCTTGTTTCTAATCTCTATTGTCAGCCCGATTCCCAAAGGTGTGTCTGAACCGATGAGGTTGTCAATTGCGCTTACTGCTAATCCGCTTGCGCCCAATCCGCTTACGCTTTGACCGTGAGCTCCTCTCCCGGCTGTTGTTTCAATTCCGACAGAGACTGTAATTGTGTCTTCACCATTTTCACCTGTTGCTCCAGCGGCAAATTCTACTCCGCCCTTTGTATCTTCGCCGGATTCATGATTGACACTATTTCTCTGACCTGAATAGCCTCTCTGCTCAGTTGAATCGGTTCCTGAATTAATATCTGCATCACCACTGTTGGTCGTCAAAGTAATCTGTATGACTTCAGATAGACTTGGATTGGAATCGCCGGTATTGATGACTGCAATCCCTCGCAATTCATAATTACTATCTGATTGACCTCCGTCTCCTGCCGCGTCCCAATGAATTCCATATACGGTCTTTGATTCTCCTCCGACATAATTCGGATTTGACCAGTTGCTTGATACCGGAGTCATTGTGCTCCAAGCTGATGATTGAATATTCCTGAACTGTAGAATTAATGTATCGCATATACTTCTGTAACTTCCTCTAATTCTAGCCTGCACTTGAACTCCGCCTGTCATATTTACAGTGTGCTCTGCATGCGGAGTAATTATTTCGATCCACGGATAATTTGATGCGCCAAGCCGTGCAGTAGCTCCTACAACAGAATTATTATCCTCTTCGTTTCCAACTCGATCTTGAGCTTTAACTTTGAAACGATAATATACGCCATTTCTAAGTGTTGTATCAACGAGAGTCGAATAGATATAACTTTCTGTTCCAATGTTCGGAACAATCTTGAAGATTGTGTCAGGCATAGCTCCGGTTATTCCTTCGTTCCAGTAGATATTATATTGGCCGCCGCTGGTCATATCGGTTGATGGAGAACCTTCCCAAATCAGAGTTACTCCGAGCAGATCGTCTGCAGTGGGTGACAGCTTTGCAATCGGAACAGGAGGCACAGTATCAATTGGAATCGGCCGAGTGAAACTATCCGGATTTGAGAACGAACCTATATTTCCTACAGTATCCATCGCGGCAACTCGCCACCAATAAGCTCCAGAGTCGTTGAAGAGCCATGTTGGTGTAAACTTTGTCGCTCCCATTCGTTGAGTCGAAAGTATTGTAGAAGTATCGAATGTCGAACTTCTGGAGGTTTGGAATATGTAATAGACATTTGTTCCGCCCGGCCCGGTATCGGAAACTGAAGTGACTTCGAATGAAACTGCAGTCACACTTGTCTCTGTTCCGCTGATTGGAGAGACAAGCGTCGGAACTCCATTCGGCGGAGTAAAGTCGAATGCAAAGTTTACAGAACTGCTCCAAGCGCCGATTGCTCCGGCGTTTGATCTTGCTCTGACGCGAACAGAATAAGTGGTTTCGCTGAATCCGGAAAGTGCTATTGAATAGATTTGAGCGCTGGATGCAAAAGAAGTGTCGAGCATCAACACAGACGCCGCATTGATGATTTGCAGATCGTATCCGGCAAGTCCGCTAGTCGGCATGGTTCCTGAAACGTTCCATGCAATTGTCATTGCATTAATGCGAGTCACTGCATTATTAGTTGGAGCGGTAACGGCAGGTGTCGGAATGTTTGATGTGTCTACTGTAAAGTTGTTTGTGCTTGACCAGTCGGAGATGTTGCCGAGCAAGTCTTCAGAAGCTATTTGCCAATACCAACTTCCTCCCCAAAGCCCGGAGATGTTTGTCGAACTGGTCGTATCTGATGTGACACTGTTATAAAGCGAAGAAGCGAACGAAGAATCGGTGCTGACTCTGAATTTGTATCTTCTCACTGCAGAGCCGGCAGGCACTGCATCAGACCAATCGAGCGCGACTGTTGTCGAAGTTTCATATGCTCCGTTTATTGGTGAAATCAAAGTTGGCACGCTCGGAGCGGTTCGAGTGACATGGAATGTATCTGTTGACCATGTCGAATAGTTGCCCGCAATATCAACTGCCGCAACTCTCCAATACCATGTGTCTTGTGTAAAGCCGATTAGAGTAATTGAAGTTCCTGCGGATGTTCCGGTGAGTATAGGAGCTGTGAATGCGCCGGAAGTGTCAGCTTCAGCTTCATAGTGATCAATTCCGTTTGTGTCTGAAGAAGAGGTATATTCGAATGTTATAGTCGACGCAGATGTTTCGACTCCGTTGACTGGCGATAAAGCTGTGACTGTTGACGGAGCAAGAGTATCAGTGATGATCGCTCTTGTTGTCTGAGATATTCTTGTGTTGCTTGCGGCATCCGTTGCGATTACTCTCCAATAAAGTATTTCGTTTGCCGGCAATTGAGCCGTGAATGTATCAATAGCAGATGAGACTGAAGAGTCATAGATCGGACTCGAGAAAGTGCTGTCAGGATCGATCTGTATTGTGTATGACGCCACACCGGTCGAAGTGTCGGTGGTCAAAGCCCATTTGAAAGTTATAGCCAATACGCCGGTGCAAGTTGCATGTTCCGGAGAAATGAGCGCAAAAGGCTCTGGCGGTGTGCTGTCGCTGATTGCGCCTCCGGTATCTATAGTCAAACTTCTCCACGATGAGGTATCAATGTTGCGAGCATTATCAAGAGCAATGACGCGCCAATAGTATGTACCTGCACTTATTCCTGTCTCAACTTGATACGTATTTATATTGTAATTTTCGTTGAGCACAAGTGCTGCACCTGTCGTATCAGTTCCGACTTGCAATGTATATGAATCACCGTCGCTCTGCCATACGAAGAGCGGTGTTGTGTCATCAGTAGTCACTCCGTCAGGCGGCGAGAAGAGCGAGACCGTGCAGACGTTGTCGATTGCAAGGAAGTTTGTTGCAGAGTTTGTCGAGAACCCGGCGGAGTTTGTCACATTCACTCGCCAGTAGTAAACCTGTCCCGCAGAAAGAGTGCGTTGAGATGAATACGCAATGCCCATTGGAGCGTTGACAACCAGAGATGAGAATGACGCATCGTTTGCAATCTGAAGCTGATAGTTTGTTATGCTCGATAGAGTGTCGGTTGACGCACCCCACTGGAAATTAAGAGTGGCTGATGAAGTCTCGAATCCATTGGCCGGTTCGATAAGCGCTGGAGCAGTTGGACCGGAACCGATTATTGTTAGTTTGCGTGTATCTGAAGCTGTTGTATTGCCGGCGTTGTCTTCGGCAAGTATTCGCCAGTAGTAAACAGCTCCTGAACCGAGATTCTTAATTGCAGTGAGTGCGGTTCCATTTGGCGAGTCCGAAAGAATCGTGGAGAATGTTGGGTTGTCGGATACTTGCAGTCGATATTGCTTGATGCCTGTAAATGTATCGCTCGAGGCTGAATAGGTGAATGTGATGGTCGGAACTGAAGTTTCGTGATTTGCTGTCGGTGAACTCAAAACAGATTTTGTTGGAGCAGTTCTGTCGCTTCTGAGTGTGCGAGTGTCAGTCGAGATGCGATAGTTTCCGTTCACATCATACGCAACAGCTCGCCAATAGTATGTGTTGTCCGATGGCGGAGCGAATGAATAACTTCGAGTCAGACCGGTGGAAGCATTAATTAGGAATGAAGAGAATGTCGGCGAGGTTGAAACTTGAATTCGGTAATTCGACAATCCGCTTCCTGCATCAGAGCTTGCGTTCCAGCGCAGGCTGATCGATGAAAGATTTGTGTCAGTGTTGTTTGCCGGTGATATAAGTGTGAATGCAGACGGCGGAGTGAGATCGTATATTGTGAATGCGGCCGGAGCAGACATGTTGATGGCCGGCCCGTAACTCAACAAAGAAGTTTTAACTCCTAGAGCAGGTATCATTGCCTGAACAGTCTCGCCGCTCGGTGATGAATCTTTGTATGAAAGAACAAGTATGAAACTCTCTGTTCCTGTCGGACCGAGATCGTAATTAATTCCTGTCATTCCGTAGGTCTGTCCGCTCATCCACCCAAGCAAAGAAACGATCGGGTCGACTCCTGAATCGAAGTTGCTGTTATTGTTTGCATCTCTGTATATGACTATGTAGTCCAACTTCGATACTTGACCTGCAAGACCGTTCAAATTGACTGTAAATTCCGTCAAAGTGTCGTTAGAGGCACCTGAAATAGTGAATGCCATAATACGTGTCAAATCAACATTGAGAGGCGATATAGTTTCTGAAACTGTGTTCGGACTTACATAAACTCTTGCGGCAGTTGCTACACCTGACTCCGTTATGAATTCAGCTGGAGCATAGATGTTATATGTTGGAGTAACATCTCTCATTGAAGTTTGTACTGAATAGGCAGGTATAAATGCTCGCAGAGTGTCGCCGCCCGTAACTGTGTCTCTGAACGAAACTGCAATGATGAAGGAGTCGCTCGAAGGCAGACTGACGTTGCCGGTAAGCATTGCAATATTTCCTGAAACCGAAAGATTGTTTTCCAGAATGTCCGTGCCGGCTGAATAATTTCCGTTCTTGTCTATGTCTCTGTATAACGCCGCAGTCTCGATCTGTATGCCGACTCCGGCATTTCCTTCAAAGTTTACCTGGAACAATATTAGAGTGTCGCTTGGAGCTCCGCCAATTGTCATCGACATTACTGAAGTGATGTCAGCTCCGGCAGGATTGATTGCTGAGCCGGCAGGCCTCAAAGGATCGACATAGAGATAAGTTGGAGTAGATGCAACTGAGAATGTTGCCGGTGAATAGAGCGCTGAAGAAGGAGCAGAATCTCTGAGTTGGGTCTTAACTTGGGTTGGAGAAATTAGAGCTTGCAAAGTTTCACCTGCAGGAGCAGTGTCGAAGAGTTCTACAATGACGAGGAATGAGTCTGCTCCGAGCCTCCAGTCTGGTAACTCTACTGAAAGTAAATTGGAGCCATAAATGCCGCCGCCAATGCTCGGAAGTGGAGCGGCGCTTGCGTCAATTGCCGGATTGAAGAGTTCGTTTTCATCGAGATCATAATACAATGTCACATTTTCGATTCTATTCAGTTGTGCTGCCGAACCGATTAAGTTTACGTAAAACTTTGTTAATGTGTCGCCGCTGTTGTCTCCTCCAATTGAAAGAGCCATTACAGAGGTCTGGTCTATGCCTGCAGGATAAATGGTTCCGCTTACAGGTTGAGCTACAGATACATAAACGTCTGTCGGATAGCCGCCCGGTGGAATCTCTGTCTGGAATAGAGTTGGAGCATACATTAATGTCGAGGGACCGTAATCGCGCAGAGAGGTTTTGATACTATGATCAGGTATAACAGCTTGGAATGTCTCGCCGAGCGGAGTTGTGTCCGCACCCTTCATTATTATGATGAATGAGTCTTCTCCGGATGGTAAAGGCAGATTGACTGATTGATTGCCAAATATCCCAAACATTGGTTGCCATTGTAGATTTGCCACAAACTGGTCGCCAGGTGTCCATGAACCGTCTTTGTCTATATCACGATATAGATTCATACTAGTGACATAAATTGAATCTAGCCCTGAAGAAACGTCAAGATAGATAAAAAATTCTTCAAGTGTATCTGATGGCTCACCTTTAATT
>PEWQ01000098.1:0-147 GCA_002780065.1 Candidatus Hydrogenedentes bacterium CG07_land_8_20_14_0_80_42_17 | reverse complement strand
AACTAATGGCAGTGGCGTATCGATTGGCACCCACGAAGCAGCAGTAGGATTAGTTGCCATTATTGAGTCGCCGCCTCGTACATATAACGTTCCGTCAAATGAGGAAGAATAGAAAATATTGTCTGAAAGCGGTAAAGTTCCATAAAA
>PEWQ01000096.1 GCA_002780065.1 Candidatus Hydrogenedentes bacterium CG07_land_8_20_14_0_80_42_17 | reverse complement strand
TTTTTCAATTATAGAGATAGCCTCCATCCTGAGTATCTTTGAATAGCAACAAAGCAATAATGCCGGCAATAGATGGCAGGCAATCATACTTCTTTTCTAGCACTGAGATTAAGAAAAATGCTGGAAAATAGCAATGGAATACTGATAGACTAATATTACTCTGATATGAAAATTACTTCTCGTGAACTCTTTCTAAATGCCTGCAGTTGTAAAAAAACTGTTAGAGTGCCAATCTGGTTTATGCGCCAAGCAGGAAGGTGTCTTCCTGAATACAGAAAATTGCGCAAAAAATATTCCTTTATGGATTTGGTAAAAAGTCCGGAACTTGCCGCAGAGGTTACACTTCAGCCTGTAAAGAGGTTCGGCTTCGATGCAGCAATAATTTTTTCGGATATTCTCGTGATTCCTGAGGCTCTCGGTTTTCCATATAAATTTGATGACCGCAAAGGAATGAAAATTACTCGACAAATTCATTCTTTGAAAGATATCGAACGCATCGATCCTAACTCAGTAGAAAAAATAGAGTATGTTGCTTCTGCAATAAAACTCGCAAAAAACGAACTAAAGGACAATACTGCGCTTCTCGGATTTTGCGGCTCGCCGTGGACTTTGGCGTGTTACATGCTGGAAGGCGGCGGTTCAAATGATTTTTTTACGACTCGAAGAATTATCAGAGACGACAAAAAATTTATCGATAAACTTTTGTCTAAAATTTCCGCTGCGCTGGTTCGCTTTCTGAATCTGCAGATTTCTGCCGGAGTAGATGCAGTTCAGATATTCGACAGCCTTGGAGGTATTCTGCCTCCGCACTGTTTCGATGAAATGTCAGGGCGCTGGATGCGCCGCGTAATTCATTCACTTAAGAAGAAAGTTCCGGTGATTGTTTTTTCGAGAGGAATTCACGATAATTGGAATTCATTGATAAATACCGAAGCAAATGTAATCGGCATTGATTGGAATATTTCTATCGATAGCGCTCGTCAAATGCTTCCTTCCTCTATTGCGATCCAGGGAAATCTTGATCCGGCGCTTCTCTTGGCTTCGCCGCAAAAGGCTCGCGAAGAGACGAAAAAAATTCTTTCTTCTATGAAAGAGAGAAACGGTTTCATATTTAATCTCGGCCACGGTGTTCCGCCTTCTGCCCGGCTAGATACTATGGAGTCTGTAATCGATACGGTAAGGAGTTTTAAATGACCGGTATTAATGTTGACCTTGCTCTTGCAAAAAAATATCAGAGACCTGGACCGAGATATACTTCGTATCCGCCTGCTCCGCATTTTAAATCAGATATCGATTTTGCTGAAGCTATGAAAATTTTCAGTGACCAACCGCCTGGTCCGGTTTCACTCTATTTTCATATTCCGTTTTGCGACTCTATGTGCTGGTTCTGCGCCTGCACTAACCTTGTCCGTTCGGTGCGGGGGAAATCTTCACCATACCTGAAGCTCATCGAAGAAGAGTTGAAACTGAAGGCTTCGCTTATGAATGAAGGGCTTAAGGTGGCTCAACTTCACTGGGGCGGCGGCAGTCCGAGCTTTTTACTGCCTGATGAAATCAGAATGCTTGGAGAAATGATTCATAATAATTTCGATATTCCTGACAGAATTGAAGCTGGAGTTGAGATTGATCCTAGAGATTTAAGTCTTGACCAAATTTCTGCATTCAGAGAAGTCGGCTTCAATCGGGTTTCTCTGGGCGTTCAGGACAATAATTCGGAAGTTCAAAAAGCGGTGAATAGAATTCAGCCTTATGAACTGACTGCAAAGACAGTAGAGAACTTTCGCTCGGCAGGTTTTCATTCTGTCAATATCGATCTTATCTACGGTTTGCCTTTTCAGACTGTAAAAAGTTTTGAAAAAACTCTGAATGAAATTATCGCGCTTTCACCTGATCGGTTCGCAGTCTTTAATTTTGCTTATGTTCCATGGATGAAGGCATCACAAAAAATTATTAAGGAAGAGGCTCTGCCTTCTGCTGAGACTAAATTGCAAATTCTTAAACTGACTGTGGAAAAACTTACTTCGGAAGGATACATCTATATCGGAATGGATCACTTCGCCAAAGAAACTGATGAGATGGCTATTGCGCAAAAAAACGGAATGCTTCAGAGAAATTTTCAAGGCTACAGTCCGTTCGCCGGCGATGTAATACTTGGATTCGGAGTCTCTTCGATATCTCAATCTAGCGGGGCATTCTTGCAGAATGAAAGGGATCTGCCGAATTATTCCTCTCGAATAGAAAAAAAAGAAATTCCATTTTTGAAAGGCTATATCCTTACGAATGACGATCGAATCAGACGAGCGGTAATAATGAGATTGATGTGTGATCTCAAACTGAATTTTTCTGCACTCTCCAAAGCATTGAATATTGATTTCAGAAAATATTTTGAAGATGAGATTGAAGCCTTGAATACCTTCGAAGAAGACGGTTTGCTGGTCAGAAACGAAAACGGTTTTGATATTACAGATACGGGTCGTTTATTTGTCAGGAATATTGCGATGCTCTTCGATGCGCATTTATCAAAAGGAGAAGGCAGGTACTCGAAGACGGTATGAAGAGCGTTGGAATAGTTGGAGCCGGTGTTTTTGGACTCACTGCCGCTTTTCTGCTGAAGCGCAAAGGCTTTGCCGTAACAGTTTATGAGGCGGACAAAAAGGTAGGAGGAAAGATAGATACTTTTAGCAAAGACGGATTTATTGCGGAACTCGGACCGAGTTCGATTCTCGAATCTTCGGACAGAATTGATGAGCTGATAAAAATGCTTCGACTGGAGCGTGATAAAATTTATGCATCAGAAGCCGCCAAGAAAAGATATATCATTAAACGATTGCGCCCTCAGGCTATGCCTGATTCTTTATTTTCTTTTTATTCCACTCAGCTATTTTCCGGCTCTGCTAAGCGGCGATTATTAAAAGAACCTTTTATTCCGCCTTCGGATCCGAATATTGTGGAGAGCATCGCCGATTTTGTTCGCCGCCGGCTTGGAGAAGAAATACTTGATTATGCAGTAAACCCATTTGTTGCCGGAGTCTATGCCGGAGATCCGGAACAGCTTGCGGTTAAGTATGCTCTGCCTGCCTTGTGGGAGATGGAGCAGGAAGGCGGTTCACTATTCAAAGGCGCCCTTGCCGGAATGAAACGAAAGAGAAACGAATCGACACTTAAAAAAAGAAATAAAGGAATTCCCAAAATATTCTCTTTTAGAGATGGCATGAAAAGTTTGATTAATGTTCTGCGCGATGAGCTGGCAGGAGACGTTAAAGTTAGTACGAAAGTGACAAAATTTAATCGTTCAGCAGGAACATGGGATGTTAGGACTATGGAATATGCGCCTATACTAAACTTTGAATCTAATTCTCATGACATTCTCCTTTTTGCTACTCCTGCATATTCATGGGCTGGTTTCGATACTGATAGTATTGCTTTTGATACATTGTATCGGCTTGCAAATGTAATTTATCCTTCGATCAATGTAGTCTCTTTGGGATATTGTGAGGATGATTTAGAATTTCCTTTTGACGGATACGGAGCACTGGCGCCTGAAGCCGAGCACTGTTTGGCGCTTGGTGTGCTTTTCCCGTCTTCAATATTTCCTTATCGAGCTCCGGAAGGTTATCATCTCTTGACAGCATATTTTGGTGGAATGCGAAACAGAAATTATGGTGAAGTTCCGGAAAAACTTGCGGCTGAGATGGCAATCAGTGAAATAGATCTTTTATACATAGCAAACAAGGAGCCTGTTTTTGTCAAGACGAATAATGTTCGTTTTGCAATTCCTCAGTATGCTTTGAATTATGGAGAGCAGTTGAAGATTATGGATGAGATTGAGAAGGCAAATCCGGGTTTGTTTATCGGCGGCACTATACGCGGAGGAATCTCGGTTGGTGATGCGATAAAAAATGCGTTTAATTTGGTTGATAGGATAGTGGAATACGCAAAAGATTAATTCAACCGGAGTGCTTTTACTCAATACGGGTTCTCCGATTTCACCAAGCACGTACGATGTTAAAAAGTTTCTAAAAGAATTTTTGACAGATCCTTGCATAATCGATCTTCCGGATCTTTTTCGGAGCTTATTGGTAAATAATATTATTCTGCCGTTTCGCTCTTCGCGCTCAGCAAAAGCATATTCGGCGATTTGGATTCAAAGTGGCTCACCTCAAATTTTTCATACCGGAGAAATACGCGACAAACTGCAAAATAAATTGAATCTGCCCGTTGCAGTCGGAATGAGATATGGAAGCCCGAGTATTGAAGACGGTTTATCGAAGCTTTTAGGATTAGAAAAAATCATAGCCGTTCCGTTATTTCCTCATAATTCCGTCGCAAGCCGCAAGAGTATAATTGATAGGACATTAGCGGTTGCATCTTCGCACGGCTCGAATATGCAAATTAAATTTATTCCTCCTTTTTATGATCAGCATGATTATATCAATTCACTTGTCGCTTCCGCTGAGCCGTTTTTATCGGATGAATTCGATAAATTGATCTTTAGTTTTCACGGTTTGCCGGAAAGATATTTACGGAAATACAGAGCGACAAAAAATTATTGTCTGTGTGAGCCGGACTGTTGTGAAAAAGCTCGAGGCGAAATTCTGAACCTATGCTACCGCGCTCAAGCGCTGAGAACGGCAAAGGCATTTGTCGAAAAGGCCGGCATTGATAAGAATAAAATTGTGATTGCATTTCAATCGCGTTTCGGCATGGGAAAATGGCTACAGCCGTATTTTGACAAATTGCTTCTCGAACTTCCAAGGCAAGGAGTAAAACGAATTCTTGTAATATCTCCTTCGTTCGTGACTGACTGTCTGGAGACGCTTGAAGAAATTAACATCAGAGGCAGGAAAAATTTTCTTGAAGCCGGCGGCGAGAAATTTACCTTTATTCCATGCTTGAACGATTTTGAAACATGGGTTGATTCTTTGGCGAAGATGATTACTACGGAAATTAATTCCTGATTATTTTTTCATTCCGAGTGAAAGCAATACTAGAGGCCTCAAGAGCGACCACCAGTCCCAATTTCCGAAGAGCTTGATTTTGCTTATTGACATTCCATCCGAGGGATAGACCTTGCTGACCGGCACTTCAGCATATTTGAATCCCAATTCCAATACTTTGTAATGAATGTAAAATTCCAGCTCATATTTGTTAAGCCAATCCTGCTCGATATCTATATCGGGATGATTAAGCAATGACAGTTTGTATGATCTGAATCCGTTTGTGACTTCAGTGAATCTTCTTCTAAACCTTATTGACCACAGAATAGGAACTATTCGAGTAGCTAATCTTCTCAAAAACGGCATGGCTCCAAGTTGCTTTGAACCGAGGTATCTAGACCCCTGGACGTAATCTGCTCCGTCCTCTATCGCTTTTAAGAGATTCGGTATTTCATCAGGATTATCCTTATTGTTTCCTGCCATAACGACCGCGATTTCAAATTTGCTTTCCTTTAAATAATTTAGACCGGTTCGTATCGCCGCTCCAACTCCGCATCGACTTTCGTGCGAAATAATTTTGACGGGAAAATTTTCGATTTTTGAAATTGAATCGTCTGTTGAACCGTCATTTACAACAACAACATGCGGCGTTTTTGAAAAGTCGAATCGTTCAAGCAATAATTTAAGTCTCGGTTCGTTATACGCGGGTATTACTACTCCAAACTGAGTTTGTCCGAATTTCATTTCGATTTTTGTGATTCGATTTTGATTGTTTCTTCGAGAGCCTCGTAAATCTTCCATTTTGATCGATAGCCAATCTTCTTTTCCGCATCGATTGGGTTTACAACTCGCTTATTGACGTTGTCTATTTCACGCGCCGGCATTCTGATAATGGGTTTGTCCAGTTTATGAGAAATCCATTCGGCAAGCTCTCCGAGCCGTGTTTCTACGCCAGTACCTATATTCACAATATCTTGAGGCCATATTTCGACTGCTTTTTTAATTCCATCTATCGTGTCTTTGTAAAAAGTAAAATCGCGGGTCGCATCAGGATTTACTAAAGTAATTGTTTCGTCGTGAAGCCATTTTGCTACTACGCTTTCGGTGTCTCTGGGGCCGAACACGTTTGACAGCCTTACAATTGCAGTCGGAATCCATTGACGATACATTAAAGCATATCGTTCGCCTGTTGATTTTGAAACTGCGTAATGACTTACTTCACTCCAAACTGATACTGATGAGATGTAAAAGAAAGGAATCTTGTGTTTTCTGCAGAGCATAAGAACGTTCAGGGTGCCGAGTATATTCGTCTTTGCATCATCGAGCGGAAATCTCATTGAATACCTTATATCTCTGCATGCGGCGTGAAGAACTAGACCTGCGTTTGCGATATGCTTTTCAATAGCGGGATCACCGATGTCCATAACGATCGTGTTATTGAATTTGTGTTTAGGGAGACTTCTGTCATCGAGCGGAATTGCATTAGGAAATAGCTCGCACAGATGCGAACCGACAAAACCTTCGCCGCCTAGAATCAGAATTGGTTTAGAAGAATCTAACATGAAGTAAGGTTAGCATAAAAAAAGGGGAGATTCTACTTTATTGTAATGTCGCAAGCACAGGCGAGGCGTCCATTGACGCGTGGCGTCCATTGACGCGAGGCGCCCATTGACGCGTGGCGTCCATTGACGCGAGGCGCCCATTGACGTGAGGCGCCCATTGACGTGGAGCGCCTGTGCATCCAAGACGAGTTATCAAATTT
>PEWQ01000172.1:0-6814 GCA_002780065.1 Candidatus Hydrogenedentes bacterium CG07_land_8_20_14_0_80_42_17 | reverse complement strand
CCTCGCCTGTGCAGCAATTCATTTCAACGGTAGCCGAAGGCTTATCCAGCACACACGAGGGCGTGCGTGCCGCCAGATGAGAAGAAATATCTGCTTATTGCTGCTGTTTTATAGATTTGTGCGCCAGCCGGCTTTGACGCCGAGATCAGGCACAGAAGTGCTGACTCCGGCTGTCAGCATTAAATCCAGCGTTGTCGATTGAAACATCTTGAACGCAATGCCGGCGGATACTTCTCGTCTTGATTCTTGCCCGAATTTTTCATTTCCATCGATGTATATTTCGCCTCTGAGTTCAGTCTCTGCGCCTATCATGTATCTTGTTGCAACTCCGAATTCAACTCTAGCTGATTCATTTGCGCCTGCTGATTGATAGTAGCCGAGCCTTACAGTGTTAGTCCACCGTTCAGGTTTCCATCCTAATAGAAGCGCGGTTCCGAATCCGGTTTTCCCGGTGCCGAGCCCTTCTGAACGAGACGCTGTCGGTAATTTCAAAGATACGTCCAGCGCCATATCCGGCCATGATGGAGTTGCTTCAGCAATTCTGTGTTTGTAATGTACAAGTCCGTCTCCGAATCCTTCCGAACCAGGATCGTTTACTCGGAAAAGATTCCATGATATTCCAATTTCAGATCTGTCGGTCAGTCCATAATCTCCGCCTGCATAAAAATCCACTTGAGTTCTGTCGTCAATTCCTTCCCAAGAACCTGTTCCGATATCGAGCCCGCCGAAAGTTTCCCATCGAAATAGGCCTACACAATATGGATCATCGGTTTTAAACGGACGTTCAGCGTTTGCATTAGCCGATAACATAAAACACAAACAAATTGATAAAATAAATATCTTAATTATTTTTGAGTTCATTTCTTATATCTTATCGGCTCTAATCCGCCGGTGTTTATATCTATTTTTCGTTTCCGTTCAAAATTGCCAGAAGCTCGACATGCGCTGTCCGCGGAAACATATCGAAGAGATGAATCGCCCCGTCGAGACGATAATCAGCTTTGAATAAAGATTTCAAATCTCTTGCGAATGTTGCGGGATCGCAGGAAACATAAGCGATCTTTCGAGGCTTGGATTTCAACAGATTTGCAATAAGCTTTTCGGGCAGTCCTGTTCTAGGAGGATCGAGGATAACGATATCGTCAGTTCGAAGCGGCTCTTTCAAACCGCGCGCCGCATCCCAATTTTGAAATTCGATATTCTTTGCGGAATTCAATTTGATATTTGTCTGAAAATCATTAACTGCATCTCGGGAAATTTCCATGCCGATAACCTTTTCATATTTTTCTTTTAGGCAGAGCGCGAATGTTCCTACACCGGCAAAGAGGTCGAACAAGCGTGCGCCGTTCGGAAGATTATTTTTCAAATGATTTACCATTTGCTCTGCAATATCGAGATTAACTTGAAAAAAAGAATTAGGGCTTACATGAAATATAACTTCTCCAAATTTGAAATTAACCGAGCCGCCTTCGAGATATGAATTGCCTCTAGAGGTCATTACAACCGTCATCTCTGAAGAATTTTGTTCAATGCCGGAACCGACCCTCCAAGTGATACTTTTGACATTTTTTTCTTTCGCCAACGCTTTTCTATAAGCGATATCATCTCGGATTTTTCGCGCCGCGATTCTGCAATCCTCGATATCGACGATATCGTTGGAACTCTTTTTACAGAATCCAAGATATCCGTCTTCACCCTGCATTCGAATTGTATTTCGATATTCTTCGATTGGAATATCGATGCCGGTTTCCCACTTCAATTCGAATTTTTCCGCGCTTTCACCACAAATTTTTTTCAAGACTTCTCGAATAGATTCCAGTTTAAGTTTCTGCTCGACGGAATAAGACATGTGCTGAAAATCGCATCCTCCGCAAAGAGGAAAGTAAGGGCACTCAGACGAAATTCTTTCAGGAGATGTTTCTGTCAGCTCGAATTCCGTCGCCCAGAGAATTCCTTTTTTCTCTTCATATTTTTTTACATCTGCAATTTCTCCGGGAATGACTGCTCTGATGAAAACTACTTTTCCATCGGTTCTGGCAAGCCCCCAGCCGCCGTTTACGATCTTTTCAATTCGACAAAGCACTACATATCACGCAAGAACGAAGGCTAAAGCCTGCGGCTACCATTCGAATAAATTTGCCGAAGCATACGAGGCGGCTGCACCAGGATGCATCACTGCCATGAATTACAGCCATTTTTGACGAAGAGTGCGCTTCAAGACTTTTCCTGTAATTGTCTTCGGCAAGAAATCGCGAAGTTCAATTCCTTTAGGCACAGCATAGACTGGAAGACGCTTTTTGCAGAATGAAATCAGTTCTGACGGAACTGCATTTTCTTTGGGATTAGGTCTCACAAAAGCCCACGGAACTTCTCCTCCTACTCCGTCAGGAATTCCAACTACTGCTGATTCCATAACGGATGGATGCTCATTGAGAATAGACTCGATATTTTGTGGAAGAACAGTGATGCCTTTTACAGTAATCGCATCGGCAAGCCTGTCGACAATGAAAAGCTCGCCATTTTTACTCAAATATCCCAGATCATTGGTGTAAAACCAACCGCCCTTGATGGAAGCGCGAGTAGCAGAGGCCAGATCGTAATAGCCTGCCATCAGAGCCGGAGTCCGCACTACAATTTCTCCAACTTCTTCAGCTCTCAATTTATTTCCGTCGCTGGAACGTATCTCAACTTCAACTTCGTCTACCGGAGTACCAACGCTTCCGGTAGTATTGATTGCTTCAGGCAACTGAGAAGAGATAACAGGGCCGCATTCTGTTGTGCCGTATCCTTCGAATAGAGGCGCTTGAGAAGTATTGAAAAATCTTTCGCGCAAATTTTGCCCGAGCGCCGCGCCGCCGGATACGGTGAAATCGATATTCGATATTTTTCCTCCAGATACTTGAACCAACCCTTCAAGAATACTTGGCACACCAACTAGAATTCTTTTTCCGGGAAGCAACTTTACAATTTCAACGAAATTTTTAAGTTCGAGCGGCGAATGGAGATAAGTTCTTCCTCCAATAATTGATGGAAGAAACAGACAAACTGTTGCGGCGAGAGAATGAAATATTGGAATCGGACATGCAAAAGCTGATTTGGAATTTAATCTGTATGATTTTGCGCAACTCGTTGCATTTGCGATTAGCGCCTTATGCGTCAGCATTGCGCCTTTTGGTCTGCCTGTTGTTCCTGAGGTAAAAAATATTACTGCAATATCGGCGGGATCAACATAAAGTTCTTCCGCTTCACTGTAATTATTCCACGATTCGTCCTCGGCAATTACAATAGGAATTTTAGAAGTTTCACTGCACCATGTTTTAGCTTTAGATGAAAGATTTTTGTCGGAGATAAGTAATTTGACTTCAGCCATTCTTAGAATGTAGACGATTTCCTCATCGAGCAGAGCAGGATTCAATGGAACGATCGATACTCCTTCACGTAGAAGACTGAACCAAATTTTCGCCGCTAATTGAGTATTCGACATCGAGACGGCAACGGTGTCGCCGCGAGTAATATTGCGTTCCCTCAAAAAAGAATCAACACGCGCCGCGTAACTTTTTACTTCCTCATAATCCGCAGTGCCTTGGGGAGTGTCAAGAAACGGACCTCTGTGTTCTTTTATTGCGTCAAATAATACTCTCAAGGTTAATAAGCTGTTGTTGTTGTTCGAGTATGATCCAGCCATTCCTGATATGCAGCCGCATCTTTATCCATTTCCGCTTCAAGCCGTACAATCGCCGCAGAAAATTCGGAATCGGTATAAATTTCTTTATGCTTTATTAATGTGACTCGGGCATCATGATAATCCCGGATGTCGTAGTAGATTCTGCCGACATAGTATAACGCTTCGTCTCCAATTTTGTTATTCGAGTTTCGTTCAGTCAGTTCACGAAAACCGTTTTGAATGATCAGCACATTGCGTTGATCAGCATCAGCGCGACAAGCATCATAATCTTTTACAAGGCTTCTCAGCTTTGACCAGTCCGCAAGCTTCGCTTCAGGTATTGTCGCAATGTCGTTCGGCTGGCCTGGAGTTTGACAGCTTGATAATGAAATTGTTATACCGAGTGAAATTAATAATGCTAAAGAAATTGATAATATAAATCGCACATTTTTCCCCTTCATCTTCTACCTCCTGAGGTTTGAACTTTTATTCTGAACTAAAATCAAAATGAATTCCAGTTTTTTTTGAACCACGAATAAAAATATAATCGAACCACGAATAAATCGAACTACGAATGAACACGAATTTTCACTAATGAAAATTTAAAAATAAATATTATTTATTTATTTAATAATTTGTGTTTATTAGCATCCATTCGTGGTTCGATTTTATTTTTTATTCGAGGTTTGAATTCAATTTCTTTGCCGCATCTTCAGGCAGAATTGGGTTCAGATAGAATCCGGTTCCCCACTCAAAACCGGCTATTCTCGCAAGTCGTGGAATTATTTCTAAATGCCAGTGGTAATGCCCTACCTCGCCTTCATGACACGGTGTCGTATGAAGAACAAGATTGAACGGCGGAAGATTTAAAGCAATGTCGATTCTCTTCAGCGTCTGAAGCAAGAGTTCAGCGAATTCGTCTCTACATTTATCGTCGATCTTATAGAAATGACTTTGATGCCTTCGCGGCAGTATCCATGTTTCATACGGAAAGCGCGCCGCATAAGGAACGAAGCTGATAAAATTTTCCGTCTCAATTAGAATTCTTATTCCTTGAGCCTGCTCCTCATGGATAATATCGCAGAATACACATCTTTCTTTCCATTCGTAGTAACGCCTCGACGACTCGATTTCGTCAGCGACAAGTCTAGGAAATATCGGGATCGCTATAATTTGACTGTGAGGATGTTCAAGTGAGGCGCCGGCTTCCGCTCCGCAATTTCGAAACAGCATGATGTATCGAACTCTTTTGTCAACGCTCAAAACTTTCATACGCTCTTGCCATGCTCTGACAACATTTCTAGCTTCTTCACTGCTGTATTTTCCAAAATCGGATGTATGGTTCGGAGACTCTATGACAACTTCGTGAATTCCGAATCCTTCGATTAGATCATAAATTCCATAAGTCTCATGCGCCGGCAAAGCGTCTGAAGAAAGCGCCGGAAATTTGTTCGGAACTACTCTGAGTTTCCATTGAGAGCCGTCTTGACTCTTTATTGTAAAAGTTTCATTCGGAGTTTTTGATTCATGGCCAGGACAGAACGGACAGAAGCCGGGTGCAGTATCGGAGCGATGCCTAACTGATATGTTTTCGATTAGAAGTTTCCCCGGAGTAAATATCGTCCATCGGCCCGTGACTGGGTCTCGCCTGAATAGAGACACGCTGAATCAGAGCTTACCGGCTTGCTTCAGAAGCCTTTTGATTTCGCTTTTTAGTTCATCAAGGTTGGAGGATTTTGTTACGTATAGGTCAGAACCCCACGTGCCGAAATCCTGGCGGTAAGAACCATAAGCAGTGCACAGAACGATTGGAAGTTCCATATCGAATTCTCTCACTCGAGCAAGAACTTCAAGCCCGTCCATTCCTACCATTTTGATGTCGAGCGTGACAAGGTCAGGCCGATGGAATTTTATCTTCTCAATGGCTTCAAGTCCGCCTGCCGCAGTATCTACTTCATATCCTTCGTCATTAAATTCCTCTTGATATAGAAGTCTTATACTCGCTTCGTCGTCAACAACGAGTATTCTTGGCGTCATAACTCCTCCTAAAATTACATATCGATTTTTCTCACATCTCAAATCGATTTCTATTATTATTCTTAAAAATGTTGAGGATGTCCAGTTGAATAGAATTGATGAATCATATCGTTTTTGCAGAGAAATTGCTCGGCGGGAAGGAAGCAATTTTTATTGGGGGTTCAGATTTCTTCCGCATGATGAGCGGCAGGCTCTGGAGGCTTTGTACGCGTTTGCTCGAAGAACTGACGATATTGTAGATGATGAAAATTCGTCGGAAAAAGATCGCGCAAAGAAAATAGAACTATGGCGTGAAGAAACAATTTCGGTTTTCAACGGAAATATTTCTGAAGAACCGATTCTTTTGGCTTTGGGTGATTCGGTAAAAAAATTCGAAATTCCTAAGGAAGAGCTGCTGCTTCTTATTGACGGATGCAGAGATGATTTGTATATGAAGAGATATTCTGATATTGCTGCGACATTGAGTTATTGCAGAAAGGTTGCAGTAACAGTCGGTCTTTCCATGCTGGCGATATTTCGTGCAAGAGGCGAAGACGTAAGAAGAGCTATGGAGTCTATCGGCTACGCCTTTCAATTGACCAATATTTTGAGAGACATTCCCGAAGATATGCGAAGAGATAGAATATATTTACCATTAGATTTATTGAATAAATTTGGAGTGGCGGAATCGGATTTATTGAATGGAACAAACATAAATAAAATTACTGAGGTAATTAAAGAAGTTGAAAAAGATGCACGAAAATATTACAAGAATGCAGTTCCACTTTATTCGAAGCTTCCTAAAGACGCGGCAAGAACAATGAAGGTTATGAGTCGGGTTTATGAGGGAATTCTCGACAAAATTGTCGAACAGAATTATGATGTTTGGAAGAAACGGCCTCGATTAAGCAAAGCTCAGAAGATTTCAATAGTTGTGAAGACGATGCTTGGATGGTAACTACAAACAAATAAAAATATAATCGAACCACGTCATGGATGCACAGGCGCTCCGCGTCAAAGAACGCCACGCGTCAATGGACGCCACGCGTCAATGGACGCCACGCGTCAAAGAACGTGTGAAATAATTGAAAAATGAAAATTGGAAAAATAAAATTTCCAATTTGCACTTTCCAA
>PEWQ01000056.1:21594-21910 GCA_002780065.1 Candidatus Hydrogenedentes bacterium CG07_land_8_20_14_0_80_42_17 | reverse complement strand
AACGAAATTGTTCCGCATTTGCGATTTGCAAAAATTACTTTAGCATTATTGGACCTCGAACCAGAAGAAATGAACAATGCTTCGGCAAGGTTTGTTGTATCAATAGATTTTTATCTAAATGATTTGGATAAAAGTGTCGTGAATCTTGCAGGCTCAGGCAGAATATTATTTATAAAGACTGATGAGACATGGAGAATAAGCGGAGGAGAATTGACGGCATTCGATGTTGATTCAGAAAAACTGCCAAGCATTTTTGTAGAATTAAGGGATACATTGATGAATGCTGAAAGATGAATGAAAAATAAAATTTTCAATT
>PEWQ01000056.1:0-21503 GCA_002780065.1 Candidatus Hydrogenedentes bacterium CG07_land_8_20_14_0_80_42_17 | reverse complement strand
TTCCTCTCTCCCGTGGAACGTGTAAAATAATTGAAAAATGAAAATTGGAAAAATAAAATTTTCAATTTACACTTTCCAATTTGCAATTTCAAATATAACTGAAGACGTTATTTAGGTTCGCCCCTACACTTCTGTATCCACGACCTACGCACTACGCTTCACGCAGCACGAATTAATTAATCCTTTACAATATTTCCTGCGGATATAATATCTTATGCAATTTAATCCGCTCGGAGGTAATAAATTATGACAGTTAGAATTGGCATCAATGGTTTCGGAAGAATAGGAAGATTGGTTTACAAGGCGATTGCAGATCAGGGACTATTGGGCAAAGAAATCGAAGTTGTGTCAGTTGTCGATGTGGCAACCGATGCTGATTATTTTGCTTATCAATTGAAATACGATTCGATTCACGGAAAGTTTGATCATGATGTAAAAACCGAAAAATCTTCCTCATCTATCGAAGAAGAAGACACTCTCATTGTTGACGGGCACAAGACAAAATGCATTCTTGCCACAAAGACACCCGCAGAACTTCCTTGGAAGGCTCTTGGAGTTGAATTCGTTGTTGAGTCAACAGGGCTTTTTACGGCTTCAGATAAGGCAAAAGGACATCTCGATGCCGGAGCAAAAAAGGTAATTATATCTGCACCCGGCAAAGGCGATGTAAAAACTATAGTGATGGGCGTTAACGAAAAGGAATACGATCCTCTAAAGCACAACATTGTATCGAATGCGTCATGCACTACAAATTGCCTTGCTCCAGTAGTTTACGTTCTTTTGAAAGAGGGAATCGGAATCGAGACAGGTCTAATGACGACTATTCACTCCTACACTGCTACTCAAAAGACAGTTGACGGCCCTTCAAAGAAGGATTGGCGCGGAGGCAGAGCGGCTGCTATCAACATTATTCCATCAACAACCGGCGCCGCAAAAGCAGTTGGAGAAGTTTTGCCTCAGACAAAAGGTAAGCTTACCGGCATGGCGTTCCGAATTCCGACTCCGGATGTTTCTGTTGTTGATTTAACCTTCCGTTCCGAAAAAGAAACCTCGATTGAAGAGATCGACGCTTTATTGAAGAAGGCCTCGGAAACATATCTCAAGAATTATCTCGGCTACTCAAGAGAAGAACTAGTATCGACAGATTTTATTAAAGATTCACGATCTTCAATCTATGATTCTCTTGCTACAACTCAAAATAATCTGAAAGGTGAAAAGAGATTCTTCAAGGTCGTATCTTGGTATGACAACGAGTGGGGTTATTCGAACCGTGTTGTCGATTTGGTCAGATACATGGCTTCAAAGAGGTAATTCGAAGATGAAAAAGACTGTCAGAGACATTGAGCCGAAAGGCAAGCGCGTCTTCGTCAGGGTTGATTACAATGTTCCTCTAAAGGATGGAATAGTCTCGAATGACAAAAGAATCCGCGCGACGATTCCGACTATATCTTTGCTTCGAGAAAAGGGCGCGAAAATAATTTTAGCTTCGCATCTCGGTAGACCTGATGGTGTTAGAAGACCTGAGTTTTCTCTTGCGCCTGTTGCGAAGAAGGCGTCTGAAGTTTTAGGTTGTGAGGTTAAATTCGTTGACGATTGTGTCGGAGAAAAAGTTGAAGCTTCAGTTGCGGCTCTGAAGAATGGTGAAATTCTTCTTCTCGAAAATATGAGATTTTATCCGGAGGAAGAAGGCAAGCCGAAACTCCCTGACGGAGTTTCCGATGAAGAGAAGAAAAAAGCAAAAGCCGAGATGAAGGAACGACAAAAGATTTTTGTCAAGAAACTTGCGAGGCTATGCGACATCTACGTCAATGACGCATTCGGCACTGCACATCGAGCTCACGCTTCTACAGCACTTTTGGGAGAGGTAGTCAAACCTGCTGTCTCCGGACTCTTGATGGAGGCTGAACTGAATTATCTCGGTATGGCACTCTCAAATCCGAAACGGCCGTTTGTCTCGATACTTGGCGGAGCAAAAGTTTCCGACAAGATTCAGTTGATATCGAATCTACTGCAAAAGGTCGATGCGATTCTTATTGGCGGAGCTATGGCTTATACCTTATTGAAAGCTCAGAGCGTAAAAGTCGGCGCAAGCAGAGTGGAAGAAGATCAGGTTGAAGTAATGAAAAAACTTATTGCGGAAGCTCGAGGAAAGATTCATTTGCCTTTGGATCATCTCTGTACCGACTCATTCGACTTTAAGTCGATGACAGGAGGAAAACCGATTGCTACTGATGGAGTAAATATTCCTGACGGGCTTATGGGAATGGATATAGGACCAAAGACGATATCTGCTTTTTCGAAAATAATTTCTTCCGCCGGCACTGTGGTTTGGAACGGGCCTATGGGCGTTTTTGAGGCGAAAGAATTTGTAGAGGGAACGAAAGCCATCGCAAATGCGTTGGCAGATGCGACTGATAAAGGAACTGTTTCCGTTATCGGCGGCGGCGATTCTGCTTCAGCGGTAGAAAAGATGGGATTGGCAAAACGAATGTCTCACGTATCGACGGGCGGCGGAGCTTCAATTGAATTTCTTGAAGGAAAAGAACTGCCCGGAATAAAAGCATTGGACGAAAAATAGAACCTAAGGAGAAAAATATGTCGCGAACACCCGTGATTGTCGGCAATTGGAAGATGCACAATACAGTTGGAGACGCGCTTCAGTTAGTGCGCGCGCTGAAAGTGAAATTTCTTGGAGTAAGCGGAGTCGAGATTGGAGTCTGTCCGACGTTTGTTCTTCTGCCTGCAGTAATTGACGCTTTGAAAGAAAGCAATATCGGTGTTGGCGGACAGAATATGTATTTTGAGAATAAAGGCGCTTTTACAGGAGAAGTCTCTCCGGTACAACTCAAGGACTTAGGCTGTAAATACGTGATTCTGGGGCATTCTGAGCGGCGCCAGTTTTTTGGAGAAACAGATGAGCTTGTATCTAAGAAGGCAAAGGTTGCGCATTCGCACGGACTTATTCCTATAGTTTGTGTTGGAGAAAAACTGGACCAGCGCGAGTCAGGATTGACTGAAGAAATTGTAGGAAAGCAAGTTGATGGATCCCTCGATGGTCTTACGAAGGAAGAAATGTCGAAAACGATTGTGGCTTACGAACCTGTCTGGGCTATTGGCACCGGAAAGGTTGCAACCACGGAGCAGGCGCAGGCAGTACACGCTTTTATTCGCGAACTGTTGCGGAAAAAGTTCGACGCCGCGGTTGCCGCAGAAGTTCGAATTCAGTACGGCGGAAGCGTTAAGCCGGATAATGCCAAAGGGCTTCTTTCACAAAATGATATTGATGGAGCGCTTGTAGGCGGAGCATCTTTGAAGGCGGATGATTTTTCTGCGATAGTCAAAGCCGCGATTTAATGAAACATGTTTTACTTGTTGTCATGGATGGAATTGGAATCAATCCAAGAAAAGATTTCAATGCAGTTGAGATGGCAAATAATCCATTTATGAAGCAAATGTGGAAGGAAGAACCTACAACTTCGATTATTACTTTTGGTGAGGATGTTGGCTTGCCTGCGGGGGTTATGGGAAATTCGGAAGTTGGGCATATGAATATCGGAGCAGGCAGAGTCGTCTATCAGCCGCTTACTTTGATTAATAAAGAAATTCGTGAAGGAAAGTTTCAGAAAAAAGAAAGCATAGTTGAGTTCTTGAAAAACACTTCAGGCACTCTGCATCTCATGGGACTCCTTTCGACGGGCGGAGTTCACGGCGAGTTGAGACATGTAGTTGCAATTCTCGAAACGGCTAAATTTTACGGCGTGAAAAAAGTTGCAGTTCATTGTTTCATGGACGGCAGAGATATGCCGCCAAAGTCCGGAATAGATTTGATTCGGGAATTGGAAAAGGAAATTCAGAGAATAGGAGTTGGAAGAATTGCTACGATTTCAGGCAGATATTATGCGATGGATCGTGACAAGAGATGGGATAGAGTAAAATTGGCATGGTCTGCTTTGTTGCTTGGAAAGGCTCAGGTAGCTTCCAGCGCTGTTTCTGCGATAGAGTCTGCTTATGAGCGCGATGACCGAGGCGACGAATTCATAGAGCCTGTAATTATCGGAGAAGCTATGAATGACCGCATAGTTGATGGCGATAGCGTCTTCTTCTGGAACTTCAGACCTGATCGCGCAAGAGAGATGACGAGAGCATTAACTGAAAAAGAGTTCGATGGTTTTGAGAGAGAAGTCTTTCCGACAGTTAAGTATCTCTGCATGACTGAATACGATAAAACATTTAAACTTTCTGTTGTGTATCCTCCGCAGAATCTTTTAAATGTTCTTGGAAATTATTTATCAAAGTTGGGTTTGAAACAGTTCAGGACTGCGGAGACTGAAAAATATGCGCACGTCACTTTCTTTTTTAATGGAGGAAGAGAGGCTCCGTTCGAAGGTGAAGACCGCAAAATGATTTCTTCTCCGAAAGTGCTGACTTATGATATGCAGCCGGAAATGAGCGCACCTCAAGTTCTTGAAGCAGTCCTCTCTGCAATTCAAAGTAAGAAGTATGATTTCATTCTTGTTAACTTTGCAAACGGAGACATGGTGGGCCACACCGGCGTTTTCTCTGCCGCAGTGAAGGCTGTTGAGACTGTTGATGCATCTCTTCAAAAGATAATTCCGGCTCAGCTTGCCGGAGGCGGAGTAGCAATTGTCACTGCAGACCACGGAAATTGCGAGCAGATGGTTTGGTATGAGACAGGTAAACCTCATACTCAACACACGGTCGGATTGGTTCCTCTTACAATTTTTGGCGCTGGGAATATTGAACTGCGTGACGGTGGCAGATTGGCGGATATTGCTCCGACAATTCTTGAGCTTATGGGTTTAGAAGCGCCTCAGGAGATGACAGGCGAGTCTTTGATAAGATGAAGTCAATCTCTTTATACAGTCGTATTGGAACTTTTCTTCTTGCAACAGCATTGCTTTTCATAACTGTTTTTGGAATTGGAGTCATTGCGGTTCAAACTAAAGCAATTTGGTTTCTTTCAAATCGAATGAATGAAACGTCCAATCAACTGATGCTAATGCATAGAAAATTCGATCAAGTGAAGACTGAGTTGGAATCGCGAAAAGATACCGATAGACATCTTGCAGTAAGCATTAAGGAAAATAAACTTTATCTAATGGAAGGCGATGATATTTTAAGAATTGCGCCTGTGGCAACCGGAAGCGGCAGAAAATTTAAATTTTTGAATCATGAATATGATTTTTCTACTCCGGTTGGAACTTATTCTGTTTTGAGAAAAGAGACAGATCCTGTCTGGATAGCTCCGGATTGGAATTGGCACGAAAAAGGGGAGACAGTGCCTCTTGATTTGACTTTAGAGAAGCGAAAAGTTCGCGGAGTTATGGGAAAGTATGCATTGAGACTTGGAAACGGTTATGCGATTCACGGAACGAATCAGCTGTGGTCAATTGGACGATATACCTCGCATGGCTGTATTCGAGTTGGAGATAAGGATTTGAAGATAATTTTCAATGCAGTCGATACAGGCTCTAAAGTTTATATTTATTAAAATTATTTTTTCTGAATGCAATTTCTTTCTAATTAAAATAGACCGTGGTAAAACTTTTAATTAGAAAAATAGCTGTAATGCCTAATAAGGCTCCAAAGTAGATTCCTGTGCATCGCCCGCATAAAGAAGCTTTTTCGCCGAAAATGAAAAGTGTTCTATCTGCATTCCGCGCACAAACAGAACCTCCGATAAAATTCAGGCATTCGTTCCAGAACATTTAGTATCGCCCGAGCTTTGCTATGAAAAGAGTGATTTCGAAGAGCAACCATAAAGGCAGACAAAAGACTGCAAGCGTTGCTGCATCGCCTGTCGGAGTCAATATCGCTCCTGCAATGATTATTACAAACATCCAGTATCTGCGCCGGCTGGCAATGGCTTCTCTTGAAACTATTCCGGCTTTCATGAGGCCAAGAAGCAGAAGAGGGAGTTGGAACGCAATTCCGGCTCCTAATACAATTCCTGATACAAGGCTGAGGTATGGCTCGAGCGCACCGCCATACCGTAAACCGTCTGCCTCGAAAGAAAGAAAAAATTTAACAACAGTTGGCAGTAAAAAAAAGTAACCGAATGCGGCTCCTGTGGCAAAGAGGATAACAGAAAGAAAAGAGGCTTTAAAAGCAAAACTTTTTTCTTTAGGATAAAGTCCAGGCGCTACGAATGCCCAAACCTGATAGGCAATGATCGGCACTGCTATTACGATTCCGAGATAGAACGCAAATGTCAAATGAACGGAAAAAGCCTCGCCAAGCCCTAGATAGAGCAATTCTCTTTTTCCTAGTGGAAGCAATGCGGCGCGAAATACTATTGGCTCGAGCCAGAAGAATGAAATTGCCATACCGATTCCAAGTGCGATTAAACTTTTTATTATTCTGTTTCTCAATTCTATTAGATGAACCAAAATGCTCATTGAATTATTTTTTTTCTTCTGTGGCTATAGACTTATTCGGAGCTTTCGGAGAGCTTGCAATTGTATTGCCATTATCAGGAAGATCGATTGACATTATCTCGCGCATTACTTCAGTGTAACTTAGGTTTGCTTTTCTTAAAATTGAAGCGAACCATCTTAATGTTTCAGGAAGCTTTTCCGGCCCCACTAGAACTAATGCCGCAATTACTATTACAAGACCTTCCTGCCAACCAACATCAAACATTTACCTTATTGTTTCTTCTCTTTTGAATCAGCAGAAGTTTCAGAAGAGTCAGAATCACTGCTGGCTTTTTTTAATGCTTTGATGCCTTCACCTATGGTTTTCATAAGTTTTGGAAGTTGAGTCGGGCCGAAAATCAGCAACACTACAAATAAAATAATAATCCATTCTGTACCGTGCAATCCTGAAAACATATCAGTCACCTCCTTAAACTAATTATATTTGATAACTTGAATATATATTAGTCAATCTGTAATCCTAATTTTCTTTTGGCGGCTCTTCCGTTCTTTCGTCAAGTTCGGAATCCTTTGGAGCTCTTCCGGTAAAGATCGATGGGTTGAAAGGAAATTCGCTCGGCTCGATGAAAACAAAGAAGAAATGCCAGATGATTATTGCTCCGACTGCAAGTATTGCCTCGTATAAATGAATCGCTTCGCATACGAAAACGAGTAGTCGCGGCATTTTTTCAGGGAACCACAGAATGATTCCAGTTGCCGCCATAACTATCGTTCCCCATACCAATGCCCAATATTCAGCCTTTTCAAAATATGAAAAATGTTTGAAATGAGGATGCTCCTTTTTGATTCCTATAGAATATAGCAGATGTTGTATTGCACTTTTGATATCAGCAATCTTCGGAATCAACTGCAGGACAAACCATCTGCCCCTGCGTGTTATGGCGAGGTAAATGATATGCCAGACTCCAACTGCCAAAAGTGTCAAGCCGGCGATTCTGTGAATCAAACTTCGTGAACGCTCATCAAATATTCCAAATTCTAAAAGTTTTTTCACCAAAAAAGCATCTGGAAATGCCAATGCAAATCCGGTTATTGCTAGAGTGATGAATGACGTTAATAGTAAAATATGCTGTACGGTTTCAGAAACTGAGAATCTTCGTCTGGAATTCGAAAGTGATCGAGTTACTTTCTTCTTAAATTCTGGTAGCATGATAATCGCAACCCATACAAGCATTCCACCAAGTGTTCCGCTTATTATCAACCGATAAGATATCTTTACCATATTTGTTAACCAATGATCCTCATAACTGGAATGAATTTTTTCAGCTGATGTAAAACGTGACGCCGCATCTGTGTGACATCTCTGACATGTTTTTGCTCTGTTGGACGGATGGATGCTTGAAGCAGGATCATTCTCTCCAAGTATTCTGTGCGTTTCATGACAATCCGTGCATACTGCCGCTATTGCGCTTTTTCCTCTTACCGCAAGCCCGTGATACGATTTTGCGTATGTAGAGCTTCGATTCGCGGCGAGTCCGAATTTTTGCTGAAGAGCAGGTCTGTCATGACAACCGATGCAGAGATTTTGAGCGATTGCCAGTCGATATGTTGGTGAGAGAGGATTTGTGTGAGAGAGTATTCCGTGTTCTCCATGACAGTCAGAACATGTCGGAGCCTCATGCGCGCCTTTTGCAACTGCTTGACCATGTGCCGATTTTGCATACTCTCCGGCTTCCTTCTCATGGCATCTTTTACACGTTGCCGCTTGATTTGTGTAAGAGACTGATGAGAGAGGATCGCTTCTCGAGAGAATTGAGTGGGCTCCATGACAATCTACACAGGTCGCAGAGATGGAAAGATTTCTGGATGTAGAAGGCCTGCCGTGAACGCTTGAGCGATACAGTTTCGGATTTAGTATGACTCCGCTTCCACTAATTCCTTGAAATTTACTATTGCCGTGACATCCAATACAAGTTTCGGAAACTTTTGACGGATAAACACTCGACAACGGATCAGCTACTGAAAGTATATCGTGAGTTCCATGGCATGATGAGCATATAGGAGCTCTTACATCTCAACCGGCATTTTGCCTGCCATGAATAGTTAGAGCATATTTTCCTTTTTCATCAATATGGCAAATTCCACAATCGACCTTTTTCAGTTTACTGTGATTTGCAGTTGCATCAGCGTGACATTCGACGCATCTCTTTTCACCGTGAATCGATTTGTTTACGCTACTGTCCGAGTGACAGCTTAAACAAACATTGTCTTTCAAAAGAGAAGTTATTCTGCTCGGCCTGGCTGTCACAAAAAATCCATCGTTAGTTCTCAATAAAATAGAATTGACAAAACTTGAAGCATGAAACCTTCCATCATATCTTCGTTTGGAATCATGACATATTTTGCAATCGATTTTTTTTACCACGCCGTGCGGATACTCTTTAATATCTTTATGACAGCTTGTACATAATAAGCGGCCGTGCATTGACCTCTCAAATATGAATTTATCGACAAATATGGTCTGATTTGAGTTTGATTCGAAGGTTGTCAGTCCGTGGCAGGACAGACAGCTTCTGTTGCTTGTATTGTTCTCCGCAGTGTTGGGGGCAACAAAAATAAAAAAGGGGAGAAGAAAGATGAGCGTTTTCTTAATGCTCATGCAAAAAAACTCTGATAAGGATTTTGAATTATTACTGCTCACGATTTTTTATTGTCTCAATTGATAACTCTTCAAACAGAAGCGAATTGGAAACTTTAATCATTAAAGTAAAGAGTAAGAATCCAACTCCAAAAATTGCGGCTGAAATTCTCAATTCGTGAATGCTTGGAAAGTATTCGTAAATTTCTCCGAGTACTGTCGGAGTATATCCAGGAATAATTAGAGCAATACCTTTTTCAATATAAACTGAGGTGTATATCATTACGCAACCGATATTCATCGCAACAAAATTTTTTCTGGTTTTTGGAAACAGAAAGATGAGAAAAGCTATTACACCGAACAATACGGATAGCCAGCCCCAGATTGCTATTGGACTCATCTTGCCGTTCAATCCGAAAAATAGATAGTTCATGTAGACTATGTGCTGAGTATTTGAATAGTATTCTTTAAAGACTTCGGCAAAGAAAAGAAAAAGATTAATGAACATTGCATAAGCCATCAATTCAGCTACTTTATGGATTGCTTCATCTTTGATTCGGAACGATGTGGTTTTGCGTAGCACTTGAAAAAGAATGAGAAGTATCGCAGGTCCTGAGCAGAATGCCGATGCGAGGAAACGCGGAGCGAGAATTGCGGAGTTCCAGTAAGGCCTAGCCGCCATACCGTTATACAGAAATGCAGTGACCGTGTGAATACTGACGGCCATCGGGATGGAGAATATAACGAGCGGCAAAACTATTTTATGATTGTAATGCTTCTTCATAAAAAGCGAATAAAGAATGTTGGTGACAACTGTCAAGTTCACGAGAAGATAAATGTTCAGGACGATCGCATCCCATGCAAGAAGCGATGATGGAAAATTCATGATCCCTATAATTGGTGTGAGATGCCAGAACCTGTCAGGCCTTCCCATATCGACAAGAACAAAACCGAGGCACATCGAGATTGCCGCGACTGCGAGAAGCTCTCCGTAAACTACAATCTCTTTTATCGGACCCCAGTTGTAGACGTACGCCGGAATTACGAGCATTACTGCGGCCGCAGCAACTCCGACGAGAAACGTGAAATTACCGATGTAAAATGCCCACGAGACTTGGTCCCGCATGTTCGTTACTATCAATCCTTTTTCAAATTGGTGAAGATATGCAAATCCTCCTTGCAAAATTAAGATAAGCAATAATATGAGCCAGCAGTAATATGCAATATTGCCTTTTGCTATCATTCGCATACTTGCAATAATGAAATTAATAAAATTACGTATAAATTTAATCATAGGCCGTAGTAGTAGAAAAATTTAGGACGAGTATTCAGTTCTTCTTTGAAGATGAATACTCTTTTGTTTGCCAATATGTATCTGATCTCGCTTGAAGGATCGAGCAGATTGCCGAATTTCCTTGCTCCCACCGGGCATACCTCCACACATTTCGGATATTTTTTCTCTTCTCCTCTGGTTCTCTGAATGCAGAAAGTGCATTTCTCAACACAGCCTTTCATTCGCGGACGATTTCCAAGATAATGCATGCTTGGATTTAGTTCATCAGTCGGAATTTTCGGTTCAGCCCAGTTGAAATGCCTCGCTCCGTACGGGCATGCGGTTATGCAACACCGACATCCAATACACCAGTTGTAATCAACTACAACTATTCCGTCTGGTTCTTTCCATGTCGCTTTTACCGGGCAGACTTTTACGCACGGAGGATTTTCGCATTGCTGGCAGGCAACAGGAAAATAGAATTTGTCCGGCTGAGGAACCTTATCGACTTCATAATAGGAATTTGCTTTTTCGAGATTGACTCCTTCCGACTTATCCATTTCTAAAACTGTTATCCAGTGTATTTGAGGATCCCTCGATTGGTTGTTCTCTTCGCAACAGCCGTAAACACAACGTCTGCATCCAATACATCTTGAAATGTCGAGCGCATATGCGAAAAGAACTCCTTCTTCTGCCGGAGTGCCCACAACTGCTACTTCCTTTCCATATTTAGCTTTGCATTCGTCTTCGATTCTCTTCAGTATTTCTGCCTTTTCATCGTTAGACAACTCTTTGAAATGCTTTTGTAGAAAGGCTTCCAGAGCATCTCCTGACAAACCGCAGCTTGCAAGTACTGTAGCACCGGCAATGCCGGCGGCGCCTTTAATAAATTCTCTGCGAGTTAAATCTGTATTTTTTTTCATAATCTAATTCCATTTGTGTCGCGCAATTCGCTCGGCTTCATCGGTCTTGGCAATGGCTCGAGAGGCTTGAATCTCGGAGAATGCGGATTATGGCAGTTTACACAAAGCAGATATTGCTTTTGCCCTTTCCATGATCCCGTTCTCTTTCCGTGCTCTCCTGCAAGCCAATTTCTAAGAGTGGGGCCGTGACACTGCCCGCACAATTTGTATGACTCGGTAAAATCTAAAAGACGTCCGTCTGCTAAATGCAGTTTGTCTCTGTTATTTGCATCGTGACAGTCAAGACACCATCTGTTCTTTTCATCATGCTCCAGCTTGATATTGTCATGCGCCCATACCAACTCTCTTCGCTTGTGGTTCGGCTCGATATTTTTATGGCATCTGGAACATGGAAAAATAAATTCTGAAAATGGAGGTGAAGCAACGGCAATCAAATTCGAATCTTTATTAGATTCATAATTCGTCTTTATTGTTTCTTCACTTTTTCCGCTTTTTGAGCAACTAAAAAATATTAATGCTGACAAAATTACAAATGACGATTTAAAATAATTATTCATTTAACTGAATCTGCCGAATTATCTGACTTAAAAAAATCTTCTTCATGACATGTCATGCACGCCTCACCAATTCTACTCTTTCCATTTGCATGACAATCTGAACATTCTAATCCTAATTCGAGATGAGTTGAATGTGGAAAATTAACATTTTTGAATCTTATAGAATTACTAGGCCCTCTACCGTGGCATGCTCGACAATTAGGTTTCATCTCTGATTCATGATGACAATCTCCACATTTAGGTTTAAGTTTTACTCCCTGCTTACTGCTTGCATGACAATCACCGCACTCGAGCCCAAGATCATTCACGTGCATCGAATGAGGAACTTTCACCTGACGGAAATTAACTGTGACAGGCAATCTGGAACCGATATGACACTTTGAGCAAACTTTCGTGTTGCCTACAGTGTGATGACATGAAATACAATTCGACAATGAAACGGAAACGCCCATTCTGTTGCCCTCTCCAGCCCGTCTGTGACACTTCAAACAATCGATTCCTTTTTCAATATGAACTTTGTGTTTGAATGAAATTCTATTCCATGAAATAGCATTTTCAGGCCCGCTACCGTGACAGCCTTTGCAATTACCTCTCTGCCAGTGATGACAATTCTGACAGTCATTTACAGTAAGTTTTATTCTTCCGTGTCTGCCTGTAGGAAAAGAAGTCGGAGCATTCTCATGACATTTTTCGCAGGATAGTCCGGCGTCTCTAACGTGAGGTCGGTGAGGAAATGAAATCCCCTGGAACTTTACAGGACTTTGAGGAGCATCAAGATGACAATATCTGCAATCAAGCCCTGCTGTCGCTCGATCGCCGATTGGACGCCTCACCGAAAATTCTTTGCCGTTCGCTATATTTTCAGCGGCTTCTAAAAGCTCTCTCGCTAAACTCGGATTGTGGTCAGGATTTCCTGTCTTCACTACAGCAAGAAATTCTTTCGCTCTGTTTAATTTGTTTCTATCTACTCTGGAATTTTTAATCGCACGCTCTACTTCATGAATCCTATTTTCAAAATAATCCCTCCATTTTATTAGTATTTCTGAACCTCTTGTTCCATGACATTTGACGCATGCCTCACTTGAACCGATAAGTTTTGAACCTCTGTGAGGCGTATCGGTTCCGATCTCTTTTATGTGACAGGCAATGCACTCGACCCTGGCAGACAACATCGGCCCTACGTGAGGACGCGAATCGCCTATAAGCTCCGCAATGTTTCCTTCAGTCAGTATCTTTACGGTTGAATGCGCGTTGGAATGACACTGATTGCAATCGAGCCTTGCAACTCGCCGCTCGGATTCGTATCCATGAGTGATCTCTTCGTGGCAATCCATGCACTCGACTTTGTGCTCCGTCACATGCTTTTGATGCAGAAATTCAGGCTTATCGAGATATTTGCTTATATCAAAGTTGTGGCAAGAAAAACATCTGTTCTTTGAAACAAAACCGTCTCCTGTTGTCAGAGAATAATGACACGATATGCATTCTACTCCGCTGTCGACATATTTTGAGTGCTTGTATTCTAATCCGCTGGGAAGTGTAATCGTATCTTGCGGAACTTGATGGCATCCTCGACAGCCCGCGATTGGTTTGCCAGGCGGCCGATCTTTGAAATGGCACAGAATGCATGTAGATGTCGTGACTGAAATGTGTGAGCCCATCACCATTTGAGAATGACAGGAAGTGCATCGCAGTTTCTTTCCACGCTTCATCTCTAAAAGATGCGGCTTATGATCGAAATGGATGTTTTTGTGATGGAATGTTACTCTTCCTTCAAGAAGTCTTGTCTGGTGACAACCCTGCCTCATGCATGAAGCGTCTTCAACTTCAGCCCACGGCCTTGTGCCGGCAGTTGCAGTAAAATATTTTACTACCTGAACAAGTCCCTGAATTTTTCCGCGCCACATTGATCGCAATCCAGGTTCATAATGGCACGTAATGCAATTAACATTTTTATGTCCGGAACTTTTTCAACTTTGATAGTAAGGCTCCATGTTGTGGCACGACTTGCAAAATCTAGGTTGCTGGGTTATCTCGACGATGACGGCAAAACATACGCCGGCAATAAAAAAGCATATAGCAAAAACAATGACAATAGCTTTTATCCAGCCTCGCCGATCAGTTGGAATGGATACTTTTGATAGTGATAAAAGTTTTGTTAGAATCAATTTAAAAATATGCTTTTGCAGATTAATTATTTCTTTTAGCATTTATAGAACCATTATTCTTTCTCACATAAATCTTACAATAATAAAATTATTTATGACCTATAAAAATAGGCCCGGAGTTTTATCCCCGGGCCTGAAAATAACGATCAGTAATCGTCTCCTGGAGGACTCCAGTTTGGATCGTTTGTTATAAGCTGTCCCATAATCTGCCACATCTTTCTGAGTGTCTCGACTGCAAATCTCAAGTTGTGAACTCCTAGATTTGTTTCGTCGTGCTCTAAGAAAACAAGATTCCATGCAATTCGCATTTCATCTTGAGTCAGTTTGGTTAGAGGATAATCAGCTAAGTTTGTAACTCCTGTTGCCGCCCGTGTTGCATTGAATTTGAAGTATGGATACGAACCGGTAAACGTATCTCCAAGCCCGACCGATGAACCTAACACGAGTATTCCTGATGTTTCGGTTCCATACGTTCCTTGCTCGAATGCCGCCATTACACGCTCGAAAAGTTTGTTTGCTTCAGTGTGAGCTCCTTCCGCTCTTCCATTTCCGTCATAGTCATTAGAAACTCCGTCTACCGCTGCCGGTCGTGCAGTGGTTCCAGCCATGCTATCGCCATTGTCTTTCTGATGAGGCAGTGCTGTCACGGGCCTGTCAAATCCTAGCTCTGAACCCGAGGCTGAAACGCCCCAAGAGTCCGTGCCCCAGTATCCAACGTCACCTGCTCCGCTTTTTGCCCACATCGATGTGTAGGTCGCTGAGTAAGGATTGATTAAAATATAAGAGGGGTCATGACATACTCCGCATGCGCGAATGTCAGGCTTCCACGAATGCCCTGCATCTTGAGCGGCATTTGAACCTGAGCCATACGTGCCGCTATTTTGCCTAAACATGTGGCAAGATATACATTGGAACTTTGTGCTTCTTGTTATGGGAGCTCCGTCTTGAGAAACAAGTTTCGGAGCGCCGTTTACATAGACATACGCCTGATACTTGTAGGCTCCTCCCCATAATGTGTCGGAGTGAGAAGAATTGGCTGGTACAAATCCTGGCGCACTGTCAAAATTAAGTGATGCTCCGGATAGCCCGCTTCGTATTCCAAAGAATCCTTCCGAATTGTTTCCTACGTGTGGAGTTGAAACCGGCACATAGTTTCCACCTGATACTTTTACTCCTGTTCCACTGTCCGTTGGAGCAGTTCTCTGATTGTGGCACATAATGCATGCCGCTGATCTGTATGCAGGTGGGAAATTCATCGAACTGTCGGTTCCACCATACGTATTCTTTACATAGAAGTATCCTGTATCGAATCCTGTTGAGTTCTGAACCTGCCTGAGATTCTCTTCTCCGTATGTTCCATCTCCGGCATTTGGATGCGGCATATGGCACACTTCGCATGTTTGACCGCGCCGAGCCGCGGGATCGTTCTTGAGATATGTTGCATCAGTATCCGCTGAAATTAGGTAGCTGATAGCCGCGCTTCCTTCATGACATTTTATACAAGATGTGTTACCGGCCGCATGCTTTGCTATTAAACTGTGTCCCGCCGCAAGATCTGTAACGCCTTCTGCCTCGGATTGCTGAACTCCTTCAAATCCGCTTCTCCTCCATTGTGCTCCCCAGATTCCTCCGTGGCATGCTCCGCAACGCAACGGTCTCTTTGAGAATAATGCGGCGCCTGCAGTTAGAGTGAGATTTTGATTGGACTTTACTTCATGATTTGTTGAGACGTATATCGTCAAGCTTGCAGTCTCATAATTGTATTTCGATGCTTGCACCGTATATGTTCCGGGAACGCTGACACATAGCCCATACGTTCCGTCACGATTTGTAACCGTTCCATAATTCGTATTCAGAACTGTGACCCAAATGCCTAAAGTATCCGATTTGTCTGTTGTGGCACTAAGACTTACTTTGCCTTTTATCAGAGCATATCCGGAATCAGGCATGACTTCGCCAGGTTGCTCGACGGTGGAATCCCACCACTGAGCTCCAAGATACATTGCCGCCGCTGTGTTCGGATCGCCCCAACTCGTTCCTTTTGAAGAATTTGGATTGTGGCATTTCTGATTGCACGAGCTTGGTATTGTATCTGACGGTGAATACATCGCAAATCTCCATGCCGCACGAGGAGTGACAACTCTGAACGTATGCGAATGAATGTCCTGTTTGATTGCAGACTTTGCTGTGGTCGGCATGTGGCAACGTGAACATCTGCCTGGCCCTGATTGCGGATTGTAAGTGATGTGCCCGGAACCCGTATGGTCTAGCACTGCTGAATCAGTTGCAAATTTCTGCTCTGCAGCTCCATCTGCTCCGTGGCAGGAAAGACATAGTGAATTGTCGTCATTGTCGAGCTTTAATTGCCGCTCGTATCCGACTGGTCCGTGATTATCGTGGCATGAACCGCAATTGATTGTAGTGATCGCGGCATTCGAAGCAAGATGAGCTGACTGCCATAGATCATTCCACTGCTGATGATGTCCTTTAGAAGTCTTGACTTCCGATGAGTCGGCATAGTAACTGCCGCCGTCAGTGTAATACGCGACTAGCGTATCGCCTGGATGGAATGTTCTGGTGCCGTTATACCAATATTCCAGAGTATATGTGTCGCCTGTCTGACTGCCTAGTGTTCCTACGGAAACACCTCTTGAGTGGCATTGCCCGCACACATCGAGCTGTCTGTCGCGCGAAAGCTTTGCTGGATTAACAATGTATGGATCGGATGACGGACCTGTAGATCCATTTGCCCAAACATGAGCAGAAGCTGGACCGTGGCAGGCTTCGCAACCGACTCCTTTTTCAAGCCAATCCGATTTGTGTTGTGAAATTCCGCTTGCAGAACTTGCTGAATATTCAAGCGAAAGAATTCCTGTGACCGAGTGGCATCCGATACATTTTCGTTCCCATGAGTTTTTCTTGTATATGTCGGTTTCTAAAGATGTACTTGTAGAATATTTCGGAGTTACTCCGCTATACCAATCGCTTGCATTGTATGTCACCCATTCACTGGTAGCTACATTGTATTGAATAGGTAAAATATAATGAGCTTCTCCGATTGTGGTTATGTATCTCTGTTTCCATTGGCATCCCATCGCGTATGTCACAGGATAACTGCATGTCCCTATCGAAATATAATAAGTATCGCCGCTCTTTGTTAGAACTGGAGCATTGGAACCGTAAGCAGAAAAGGCAGAAGTTGCAGAGAGAGCATATCCTGCTTCAAATTCAGTTTTTGGAGTAGAAAGAATTCCAGGGCTGTCGCCTGGAGCTGAAATTCCGTATCTGTGAGGAGCATTTGACCAACGATTGTATTGAGTTGCATGGCAGAGTTTGCACTGAGATGAACCCATATATGTTTTTTCACCGGAGGCTAGGGGAGTGGTGAAAGTTAGATTCACAGTCTTTGCGTCTCCGGATACAATTCTATTTTGTTTTGCTACAACGGTCTTGTATCCGTTATACGTAGCAAATACATTGTAGGTCTTATCGCCTGCGACATTCAGAGTATATTTACCGTCTGAACCGGTGGTGGTGGAGTATTCACCTCTATCGGTAGCTATTCGCGCTCCTGAGGCTACACTGCCTCCAACATAAACGGTTCCAGAAATCGTTGCATTCGTTTCACCGAAGCTCGTGCTTGTGGGAGCAACGTCTCCAGATGATACGCAGGCAAGGCTTGCGATCGCGAAGACACCAAGAATGATTCCCAATCGCAAAAGATCATTTTCGATTTTTACTGACTTACCAAATAACACCAATCGCTTCATACTCCTCACCTCCCCGGTCTTTCCGGATTATTACAATGATACCTCGAACTCATAACCATATTATTTCCTTTGATGATGATTAATTTTTTACTTTGCATGACATACCTCGCAATTATCTCCATTGTCCGGATGCTCTAACTTTTGTCCTGGACCGATGTGACATGTCCTGCAGCTTGCTCCGGTCACATGAGTAATGTTAGTTGGCCACGCAGGAGCTGAACTGTGTGAAGCTCCTTGAACATGGCATACGGCGCAATTTGAATTTGATACCGGTATATGGCACTGCCTGCAATGTTGGTAAGCTGAGTTGTTCCATGACGGAGTGTGATTGATCGGTTTGGTTTCAAGATGACAACGTGTGCAGAAATCCTGAGTGTGACATGACTGACAGCGTTCGCGGTCTGCCTGAGCAACTACGCCGTGCCCTCGCAGTCTCCATGACTGATTGTGATTCGTAGGCTTGTTTATTCTATGACATTCAAAACATTTGTTCTCTTGATGGCATACTTTGCATTCTGTTGAATTTGCGTAAGCGTAAGAGCCGTGTTTAACTTCCCACCCAACACGATGATTGTTAGGTTTGCCGGTTGAGCTCAATTCCGAATGACATTTATTGCATGTCAGAGGTAAAGCCTGCGCTTCGCTGTGACACATCTCTAAACAGAAATTCATCTTCGGTATGAGAACCGTATTGCCGGCAACTTTGTGGCACTCTGAACATTCTAGAGTGGAATGACGCGGATGCTCGAAAGTAAGGCCGAATGCTCCTTTTCTATTTGAAACCGATTTCATGAGCGATTCTATTTTTTCAGGAGTAATATTGCCGATTGCTTCTGAATGACAAGTTTTGCAAACTTCAATAGTTGGTAAAACTCCGCCTGCAGAATGGCACTCGTTGCATTTGAGCCCCGAAGAAACATGAACCTCATGTTTGAAAGTAAGCCCGTTCTTTATACCGGTATCGCATGAAAGCGCGGCAACGGCGAATACTATTGCGCTGATGTAAATGAAACTTCGGAGCAATTTCGAATTAGAACGCATATCTGCACCCCGCACTTATAAAATGATGAAGCCTGTAATCGTCATCTTCAATGTCATATCTTAGATTGAAACGCAGATTGGATTTTGGTTCCCAAGTAATCTTTGCAGTTCCTAATCTGACATCGTCTTTTACTTGGTCGGTAGCATAGTCATAGGAATAAATTGCGTAACTTGTGCCTGCCGATAAAGTCACTGTCTTAGAGTATTTCATTGAGACATCGCCGGATATTGCTCTTGTGTAATCGGTCAGAGTTTCGTAGGCTTCACCGGTTATCGATATGTCTGTAGAACGGTTTATTATTTTCATATCTGAAAGCATTAAAGTCGCGAAGAACCTGTCGAAATCGTGATTGTTTCTGTCTTCTGAGTCTTTAAAGTCACGCGCTGATGCTCCGATATCAAAACTCAAATGATCGCTAAGCGGAACCATGATGTCTCCGCCGAAGTCGCTGAATCCGCGTCGAGATGCTCCAATCGAGCGCCCTAAGATGATTGAATACGCATCGAGTTCTGTAGAGTGTGAACTCTTGTCATCTGATTGAAATTGGTAATCGAGTCTGGCAATTGCATTGCGAGGGAGATTCATTGTCAAACGGGTTCTACCGTCAATCTCTTCGTCATCAACCGCTCTTACTACTCCGTTGAAATTAATTTTTTCGTTGAGATTTGCATCAAGAGCAAACCTGCCGACAGTGTTCTTTCTTACCCAGCCGAATCTGGCATCCTCTTCAATATGATAACCTTCCAATGCCATGTAAACCTTGTCTAATCTTAAACTTGCGCCGCCGCCGGCCAGCCAGTCGTTTGATGAGCTTTCATATAATCGAACCGGCACTCCGCCAAATATGGCTATGTCTAAACTATTGTTTTCGATCGGGATGAGTGAATGAACTTCAAGTCCGTCAAACCAGAGAAAATCTCCACCGGTGTGATACTGCCTTCCGATTCTCACAGATTTCAAACCGCTTCCGTCTGCCTCAAAATTCTTAGTGATAGTTGCTCTGTAGAGCCAAGGCTGAACCGAATGATCGAATGTTTCGTAAATGCCGTTGTAGATGCCAGGCTTAAGGCCAGGCCGCCTGCCGTCTAAATCTCCGCTTACTCTGCCGCTGAGTGCAAATGAGAAACCATTTTTGGTTTCGGTTGAGTTGAATAGAGGTCGAGATAACCATACGCATCCCAATCTTGCCGAACGTCGGAAGAGTTTTGCCCCCAACGGCCGTCAACTCGAAGATCCATTGAACCGTGAATTTTTAAAGATTCGTCAGCACGCGCAAACGTGACTGATGTAAGAAGAATTAAAATTGGCAAATACGCTTTCCATATTTTTTTGCTACTAGTTCTTTTACGAGAACTATCTAAAGCTAATTTTATTACTTAGCCTCTTCATTTCTTACTGCCGCCGCTTTGTCCGGCACATGAGGATTATGGCAATTCACGCAGGATGTTACTTTGCGCTGAATTGTAGCGCGCCCTGCTTCCTTGCCAGACATCGGAACTGCTAAGTGAGCCGACCCTGCACCGTGGCATGCTTCGCATTGAACTCCGACAAGATTCGGCGTTGCTTCGAATGATGTAAAACCACCGGGCTGGCCGAACCCTGTTGTGTGGCACGCGTAACATTTATCTTTGCCTTCTGCATCCTTGATTCGATCCCATGTTTTACTCATTCCGGTTTCTGCCAATGATTTATATTGTTTAATATGACACATCTTGCATTTCTCAGCGCCAACATATTTGAGTTTAGAATTACTGTTTGAAGTTTCATCGGCAATAGAAGGAGTATTAAATGATCCCATCATTATTACTGTGCCAACGAGCACAGTCGAAACTGCCATCATTATTAGATCATATTTTTTCATACGATACCTCCAAAGATAAATATCTTTATAATGACTTTGTAGCAATTTGCCCCAAAAATGTCAAATGTTTTTTTATTAAAATATTATTTTTTTAAAGTTATCCACAGCGCTTGTAACTCTTTATATTACAGATATATATCCAAATATAAATAGCACTAATTTGGTATAAATTTAGTAATTATAATTTTTTTTTTGTATTACAAATGAATTTGCATGGAATTTCACAATATTTAAATTACTTATTTAGGTGTGGCGGAAGTGATGGAATTAAAGAAAAAACTTTAACTTTTTTTATAAATCCGGTAATGTATTTTTTATGCTAACAAGAAATTTAAATAATGCTAGAGAAGCATGGAAGAGTGGCGATTTTGAATTGTCGAAGAGTGCTCACGATAAACCTGCAGTTGAAACTCACATCTCTCACGGCGAATATTTATAAAGTTTAATTTATGGCGGGCTTGATGGCACAGTCACGACGTTTGCAGTTGTTGCTGGAGTTTCAGGGGCTTCTCTTTCTCCATGTGTCGTTCTTATTTTAGGTTTTGCTAACTTAATTGCAGACGGGCTCTCAATGGCTGTGGGAGACTTTCTAAGCACTAAAGCTCAGAATGAGTACAATCGTTCGGAAAGAGATCGTGAATCATGGGAGGTCGAGAACCATCCGGCAGGAGAAAAACAGGAATTGATCGAGATATACCGAGAGAAAGGTATCGATTTGGAAGATGCAAATAAAATTGTAGATACGATTTCGAAATATCCGTCTGCTTGGGTCGACATTATGATGGTTGAGGAATTATCTATTGTAAGCGAAGAGGAATCTCCTCTCAAAAATTCTGCAGTAACTTTTATTTCATTTATTATTTTTGGTTTCAT
>PEWQ01000049.1 GCA_002780065.1 Candidatus Hydrogenedentes bacterium CG07_land_8_20_14_0_80_42_17 | reverse complement strand
TTCTCAAGTTCTTGAACAAAATGCGCGGCAATCCTCGATGAGCCGACCACTACATAATCGATTCGTTCGATTTCATCGAAGAGGCAGGAGATGTCGCATAACTCAGTTCTGTAAATGTGAATCACGTCTAAAGACTTTCCTAATTTTTTTTCCAATAGATCCCGTGCATGCAGAGCGCGCGGCAGAAGAAATCTTCTATTTGCCGGTTCTCCTATCTCTTGCAGTAAGCCTTCCGCAGTAAAATTTTTTGGAACGCGAATTTTAGAAAAAACATTTAGCTCATCCAAACACTTCGCAGTTTTATTACCGATAGCAAAAACCGAAACTTTTTTAAATCGCTCTTTTGAAATTTCGAGTTCTTTAATCCGTTCTCCAATAATTGAAACCGTCTCCTTAGATGTGATTATGACGTCAGAATATTTTTCGATATTTAGAAGAGCATTGTCTAGCGCATCCGAAGGAAGCCGTTCAAATTTGAGAGCTGTTATACGGATTGTTTTGCAGTTGCATTCTCGTTCGAGAAGATCGCCCCATTCATCGACAGTGCGCTTTGTGCCCAGAAGAGCAACAATTATTTCTGACGCAGTATCAGTCATTCAAAGCAGACTTTACGCCAAGAGAATCTGCAGAAAATACACCTTTGTCTGTTATCAACGCCTTTATCAAATGATGAGGAGTCACATCGAAAGCCGGATTGAAAACTTTAATTCCATACGGAGCAATACGCTTTCCAAAAGGTTCAGTCACTTCTTCCGCAGATCTCTCCTCTATTTTAATCGCTGAGCCGTCAGGAGTATTCGGGTCGAGAGTTGAAATCGGAGCCGCAATGTAGAATGGTATTTTATGGAAGTTCGCGGCAAGAGCCAGCCCGAACGTTCCGATTTTATTTGCGGCATCGCCGTTTGCCGCCACTCTGTCCGCTCCGGTAATCACCGCATCGATTTTGAATCTAGACATAACAGCCGCCGCCATGTTGTCTGTAATCAGAGTTGCATCTATTCCTGAAGAGACGAGCTCCCATGCCGTAATTCTTGCGCCCTGCAGAAGCGGTCGAGTTTCATCGACGAAGACCTTTATCTTTTTACCTTTTTCGACAGCTTTGTAAATTACAGCGAGCGCTGTTCCGATTCCTGCGGTTGCCATTGCTCCGGCATTGCAATGCGTTATCACGACTGCATTGCTCGGAAGCAGTTCACTGCCGTATTCTCCTATACGACGACATTTTTCGGCATCGTCATCTTCTATTGACATTGCCTCTTCCAAATATTTTTCCGTCGGCGCCGAAGACTTCAAAAGCGCTTCCATTCTATTGAGCGCCCAAAATAAATTAACTGCTGTCGGGCGGCTTGCGCGCAAACGATCGATCGCAGAGGAAACAGACAAAGGGTCATTCATAGCCGCAAGTGCCACTCCATAAGCAGCGGCGACGCCAATGGCAGGTGCGCCTCTGACCTTCAATTTCTTTATGGCATCGACAACATCGTCGACAGTATTCAAACGAAGTTCAATCTGTTTGAGAGGCAATTCAGTCTGATCCAGAATCACCAATGAGTTATTTTCAAAATGCAAAGTTCTGGGAATCATAATTGTTTTAATCTAGCTGAAATAAAGAGGACTTTCTACTTTATTTTTAGAATATAATAAAAGCAAAAAACGGTTGCCGCAGGCTTTAGCCGTTGCGTTCGTAATTCATTCAATCATGCTTAATAGTTCCTAATACCTTCATCGCGGATTTGGATTTATTCAGAGTATAAAAATGTATGCCTGGCGCGCCGTGATTTAATAATCCTTTAGCCTGTTTAATCGCGTAGGCAATTCCTATCTCTTCAACCTCTTCTTTATTCTTTGCGGATAGAACTTCTTTTTCAAGAGCTTCTGGAATTTTTGCTCCGCACATCTCCGCAAACTTTTTTAATTGGTCTGCCGCAGTGACAGGCATCAATCCGGGAATCACAGGACATGGTAATTCACCGCCAAACTTATTCTTCAAAGTATCGATAAATTTGTAATAATCTTTATTGTCAAAAAAAAGCTGAGTCAGAACGAAATCTGCTCCGGCTTCCATCTTCGCCTTCAAATAATTAATGTCTATCTCGAAATCAACCGCCTCGGGATGCTTTTCAGGATACCCTGCTGCTCCGAGCGAAAACCTTGCGTTCCATTTTGAGCGAATGAAAGAAATCAGCTCTGATGCATGAGCCAATCCATCTTCAGCAGGCATAAAATTGCTTTTGCCTTTTGGAGGATCTCCTCTTAAAGCGAGGATGTTTTCTATTTCAATTTCAGCGAGTCGATTTAATAATCCTAAAATCTCAATCTTTGACGCGCCGACGCACGTAAGATGCGCCATCGTTTCGACTCCGAGCTCGAATTTAATTCTTCTCGACCATTCTACTGTTTTATCTCTAGTCGAGCCGCCTGCTCCATACGTAATAGAAACGAAATCCGGTTTCAAAGTTTTTAAGTCATCTATGGTTCGATACAGAGATTCCTCGCCCTCCGGCGTTTTCGGTGGAAAGAATTCAAATGAAAAGACAGGACGGTTTCCTTTTGCAGACGCAAGTATTTCCGAGATCTTCATAAATTTCTTGATGACCTATCCGAATTTATAATTTTACTCATGAATTCTCTGCGATTTTCAATTCCGTCTTTCGATTTAAATAATCCTCTGACAGTTGAAGTAAGCGTGACCGAACCGTATTTTTCTATTCCGCGCATCTCCATGCACAAATGCCGAGCTTCAATTGCTACCATGACGCCGCGAGGCTTGAGTTTCAGTTCAAGATAATTGGCGATCTCTTCGGTCAGCCGTTCCTGCATCTGAGGTTTTTTCGCAAAAAATTCCAATACTCTTGCAAGCTTCGAAAGTCCTGCAATCGATTTGTCCGGAATGTAAGCAATATGTCCGACACCAAAAAAAGGAACGAGGTGATGAGAACATATCGAATAAAATGGAATTTCTTTCACCATAACCATTGAGCTATATTTTTCCGTATTCGGGAAGACAGTTATTTCAGGAGCTTTTTTTTCATCCAGCCCCGCAAAGATTTCGTAATACATCTTTGCAACGCGTTTTGGAGTTTCCTTCAAATCAGGTGAGTTTAAATCAAGTCCTAAATCTATCAGCATCTCTTTGACATGCCGCTCGATTCTTTGTAATCGTATGTTCCAAATTTTTTTGTTCATTTGCGAAGAGTACCATTAATGCAATAATCGTTCAAATAAATCGGAGTAATTTTCGATTGAGTAAAGTTTTGCCGGCTTAGGAGTAGAATACCGGAATTCAAAATTAGAGTTTCTGACTCCTTCGAGATACATGAGCGGGCTTGCTCGCAGGCTTCTTTCAATAACAATAGGACTATCATTTTTAATAGAATCAAATAGATCATTTGTTCCTCGATGCATCTTTTCATCAATAACCAAAGCAAAATGCGGATTGAGTATTTCATTTTCGCCGCCTGCTAAATCCCGGCCAAGGTAAAACTTTGCATGCAGAGGATAATCCGAGACCAACGGGACCGCTGAAAGATTTTTTATTTTTTGAAATATAGATTCATAGTCAGATTTCATATTTACTGTTGAGAAGATAATTTCGATTCTAGGAATCATAATCAAAGCAATCAGTATGAAAAAAAACAGTTTTCTCTTTTGCGTCATAGTAAGTAGATATTTTATTGCGTATGCGGCTGAAACAGCCATAAATGGAACTGCAGGCGCTACAAGTCTCCCATATCTTGCGTGAGGAAGAAACCATTGCTCATAACAAGACGAGACAAATATCGAGGCGGCTCCGATTAAAATCAAAAGCTCCAATTTTTTTTCTCTGTCGAAAATAATTCTAATTGCGCCTATGCATGCAAGAGTGAAGAATAAAATACCTTCTGTGAAGATAATATATTTGATTCCGAATAGCGGTTGAGAAAAATTAAATCCGCCTCCATCATAAAATGCTCTCATCTTCCATTGCATGAAATATGATGGAATCGTCGGTTCGAAGCCCTTTATGAGGAAAATGGCTCTTACCCACCTATAGATTCCTTCAACCGCAAGAAGAGGCAATGCAAATCCCATGAGCCACTGGAAAAATCTTTTTATAGAACGATAATTTATTATTTCCCAAAATATAAGGAACGGATACATCAGAAATAATCTCGATTGAACGAGAACCGCAATGCCTGCAATTATACCTGATATTACTAATCTGCGTTTTGACTCGGCGTTCTGGTATAAAATCAGCGATAAAAGAAAAAAGAGCTGACCGTCAACTTCGGCTAAGAGAGTTCTAGAATGAAAAATATGGACTGGCGATACAGCAAGCAGAAAGACGGAAAGAATCGGAATAAAGCTATTCTCATTGGATATGCTTTTTTTGACTAGAAATAGCAAAACGATAATAGATAGAATGCCGAAAGAAGCCATTGTCATTAATCCAAAGTCAACGTTCATGTTTGAGGGTATAAGAAATAGTATATGAAGAGGTCGTGCTGTTTCATTCACTATCGGCATGTAGAAATAAGGCTGTGGTGCGGTTCGATGTAGAATCGATAGAAGAGCATTAAAAGCCCATTTATATGCCTCTGCATGATGCTCCGTCTGAAATAGGTATGCGACCTCATCGTGCATAAAGAAGCCTTGTCCGTATAATCCGTAAAATCTAAAAAAAACGGCAAGAGCAATTATCACGGCAAGAAGTGTAATTTCTTTCTTTGTCATTTGAGCATTAGATTATCGCATAAAATCATCGTATTATCCTCTACTTTAAAAAATCCTCGTTTCCAATAACAGCGAGTCCTTTCTGAGCAACAGGATCTGCCTCAAAGTATCTCTGCACACAGTGATCACCGAGATAATTAGCTAGACCCAAAAATAGCATTTCCTGATCGAGCGCTAAATATTTGTATGAGACCTGCCCGGTCACCGGATCGATCGCATCGTAAAATCCAAATTCCCCGTAACAGTCATATCGCTTGATCATCTCCCTAAAGTTTGCAATAGCTTCCCGCGGAGTGAAGTTGACGGCTAAGCCCGAGACGTGCGGCGTCACCGCTCCTGGTTTGTAACCTTTCGTTCCGAGAATTCGAACTCCGTATTCACTGTAGTTGTCTTCTGTCGGCACCGAGCTTGGAGACATTCCCCAAATAGGATACTTTAGTTCCTCAAGCGCATACTTTCGATGAATTGTCGCATGTATCAAGTCGTTACGTCCGAGGCTCTTTGGCGCAAACTTCATCTCATCGATTATCATCGTCGGCATCAGTGCCTCGAAAAGACTTCCGCCCCACGACGGCACATATTGCAGACCGCCCCATGAGTAGTATCCGCCTATCACCTCGTGTCCGCGAATATTCTTTACGACGCGATTTTGCGGCACAAGAGCCTGCCAATCATTCGAGGCAGGAAACGTGCGTAATAATGCGAACCAGTGTTCCTCTGGAACTGCTCCCAGACCAATGGCAATCACACTGCCCGCACGTGGTTCCGTGTATAATGCGCCGTAGTTGTACTCCGCGCGCGCGTTCATGTGAACGTACCAACCGTGATTCATGTGCTGTTCGACAGGATCGTAGAACAGCTCATAATTCTGCCGATTAATTATCAAATCGCAGCGTAACTTCAAAACAGGAAATGCATTTCTGAGCACAATGAGGCCGGCAGTTAGCCATGCGGAATCGACGAACGATACGAAGTTCGATGACCGTTCGAGCGAAGTGCAATCGTAATAGTTGTAGTAGAACCCCTTCCATGTCTCCATCTTATCGAGCGAATCGAGAGTAGTGCGCGCTAACCCAACAGCCTCGGTATCAGCGATGAACTTGAGATCACGGGCAGCGGCAAGCGACATTAGGTAGAGTCCAATATTAGTGATGTTGGTATAATCCCCGAGCCTGCACTCGTCGAATCGCACCGAGCCTCGAGTACCGAAGCGCACTGTATCGTATGGCAAACCGTGTTCGCGGTCTGCAAGAGATGAGATGCCTTTCCATGTATCACGCGCAATCCGAAGAACAAATTCTCGGTCGTCATTCGGAAAGGAGCGGCGATCCGAAAGCCCAAAACTCGGCCACGCTACAAGCCGACGGCGAATGGCCTGAATTGCAGATGTCTCCCCGCCTTGCGCCGCCTCCCACGCCTTCTTCTTTGGAATTGCGACATGGTCGTAAATGCCGGGGCCGCGGCCGCCGGTCTTCACCAGAGCAATTTCATCGATCGAATACGCGCCGGCCTGACAATCCGCGTGCCGCGTATGGAACACAATTACGAACTCGTCTATTCCTTTCCAATCCGTAATGCCTGTCATCATGTTCAAAGGTATCGAGATTTTTCGCCATTCTTTCGTAATTCCCTGCACCACAAAGCTCGCCTTGTCCATTTCCCTTGAGGTATCCGACTTGCGTCTCTTTAACTCAATCTTGAAAAGCGACGCGAAGCCTGCGGCCGAGTCACCGCGCACCCAAAACTCCAAATGGTCATAGTCCGACATATCCAACTTGCCAAGTTTCATCCAGAACCCGTTCTGCGAAGCGCGCTCGGGATTCAGATGATATTCGAGACGAAGACCTGCGCCTGTATCACCGTGACGTGATGCAACATCGATCTGCGCAGACGCATATGAGCGAGTATCTTCCGGCTCAGCGTTCCAGCTTCCACATGCCCTTCCGAGATTATTCGAAATTTTGTGCTGATCAAAATCGTGAAGCAAAAGATATTTTAGAGGTGCGGGCGGCAGCGCAGATGGCGCTGCAGTCGTTGCAGGCGATGAAGGCGGCCACGGCATCCGCCCGCAAGCAGAAAAAAGTCCTGCAACCAATAAGAAAAAAATTGATGCGTAAGCACTTACTAATGTAAAACGAATTGACGATTTTGAAACAATAGTCATGTTCTGCATTCCTTTCTTAAATTCACAATCTCAATGAGAGCAATTTACACAGCGCAATGGCGTCTGCGGCGCAATGGCGTCTGCGGCGCAATGGCGTCTGCGGCGCAATGGCGTCTGCGGCGCAATGGCGTCTGTGGCGCAATGGCGTC
>PEWQ01000076.1:4100-21745 GCA_002780065.1 Candidatus Hydrogenedentes bacterium CG07_land_8_20_14_0_80_42_17 | reverse complement strand
AATTTTCAATTTGCACTTTCCAATTTCCAATTTGCACTTTCCAATTTGCACTTTCCAATTTGCACTTTTCAATTTGCACTTTCCAATTTGCAATTTCAAATATAACGGGAGTCGTCATGGAGGCACAGGCGCCTCGCTCTGGAGGCACAGGCGCCTCGCTTTGGAGGCACAGGCGCCTCGCCTGTGCAAACACTGCATGCTTACCAGCACGCGCGAAGGCGCCCATTGATGCGTTGCGCATGTGCCTCCAGATAGCCATTTATCGCTTATGATTATGAAATTCATGAACAAACGAAGAATTGTAATTTATGGCGGATTGATACTTTTGCTGGCTGTTGTGACCGGCTCACTTTATGAAATTGAATCAGACCAGTTTGCAATCCTTGCTAAAGACTATTTTGAAACCGTGATCGACCGCAAGGTAGAAATAGGAAGAGCAACAGTAAATCTTTTAGGACGCGTCACTTTAAAGGATGTAAAGGTTTACAATCCGCCTGGCTACTCTTCAAATATTTTTCTTCACGCGGATAAGGTTTATTTGACAATGGGAATGACTGGAGGGGAGACCTCGGGATTCAGGCCGCGCAATATCATAGTTGAAAAACCTGAAGTTTTTTATGAACGGCCTGATACCAGACCGTGGAATACGGAAGATTTTTGGAAAGCTAAAACAGCTCGGCACGACCATCCGACTTTTATTATGCCGATTGAAATACGAAACGCTACAATTCATTATTCCGACTCTCGAGTTGGTAAAAGCGGAATATCATTGACGCTAAAAAAAGCGAACATTTCGCTGACTGTGACTTCCGACGGCTCTGAAATACGAAACGTTCTTGTTGCGAACGGAGTTCCGGCAGTCGGCTTCGGCTCGTTTGATTTTTTAATGAAGTCTCATCCGAATGCAAGACAGTCTGAAATCACAATTCAGTTTCATGAAGCAGACCCTCGCCCTCTAAAACCATTTTATGAATTCATCGGCTTTCTAAACATTAATTCGGGTAAGATTGATGGAAGGTATCGGCTCAATTTCGATCAGGATACAATTTTGCATACTGCGGATCTGAGAGTTCTCGATGCTGAAATAGAACATACGATAACTAAGACAAAATTTTCCGGAGTAAGTCCGCGATTCACTTTAGAATCTATAGCTAGAGATACAGTCACTGAGGTTCGAAACCTAAAAATATTCTGGAAGAATACGATCATTTCCGGCAACGGGAGTTTTTCAAATAGGACATCTAAAGCCCGCTTTACAAATATGAATTTTATGACCAAAGACGGCAAAGCAGAAGATATTTCGTTTCTATTGTGCGACCCATCGTTTTCTGCTTCAGGCCCGGTTACAGGCTCGTGTTCTATCTTCTCTGATAGAAATCTTGAAAAGTACAGAGTAGAAATAGACCTTACAAAAACGAAGACCTTGTACGGAAATTTTCTCGAGAAGGATCCGTATTTAAAATCGCTGTTGAAGATAGACGGAACTGTTGGGCAAAAGCCCTCTTCAATAGACATCGAGATAGAAAATTCGAAGGGAATTCTCCAGCCTTTCAATCACGGATGGGCTCTTCTTCTAACGGAATTGCGCGGAGAGGATGCAGAGCGCATATTTACTTTCATTCGCAATAGGTCTATTTTCTCTTTGAAAGGCTCTCTGACCGGCAAGGCTGAGATTTCAAAGAATGAAGTTGACGGTTCACTTGATCTTCTCAATGCTGAATTAATTTATCCTGATTATTTTAATAAGCCGAAAAACGATCGCGCGAATCTCGATTTTAGAATTAAAATTATTGATAGCGCGCTCGAATTCGAAAATTTGAATTTGAGACTTGCATCAAGTTTGATTTCAGGAAGCGGAAGATGGTCTGAAAAAAGTTGCGATATTTCATTAGCTATTCCAAAGATAAAATGGAAAGATGCAAAGAAATTTATTCCTATTTTGAAAGAGGATCCATCGAGCAGATTTCATTTTGACGGTGAAGCGAGCGGCACATTCAAGGTTGTTTCTTCCGGTGGCAATGAAGGCGCGGAGATCATTGCTAATCTCGATCTTGACGGAACTTCGCTGGACTTCGCTGGGGTTGGAACAAAGCGAATAGGACAGAACTCATCATTGAGAATTCACGGGAAGACTGGTTCGAGTGCCTTCACGATTCAGGACGGAGAACTCGGGATTCTGAATACGAAGCTGTCTTTGAACGGAGAGTTCGGCAATGCCGCATATCGAATAAGTCTTTCGAATCCGTCGACTGGGCTTGACGGATTAAAAACTATTTTAGCTTCGCGACTCTGGAGTCTATTAAACGCTATTGACGCCGAAGGTCAGGGCGGAATCGAGATAGATATCGAATCTCGAAATGAAGAGATGAAAGTGAATGCTGAGCTTGATGCAGGTCGCGCAATTCTGAGTTATGGCGACACTTGGTACAAGCCGATCGGTGAATCATTTAAATTGAGAACTCAGTTGACGTCAGAAGCGGATGGGATTCATGTCGAAAGGTTTGAATTAAATCAGGGAAACTCTACTCTTATTTGTCAGGGCTCGATCGGAGCAGGCCGCAATGCTCCGATAACTGTGGATGTTCGAGCGAATTTAGATGTAAGACAATTCAAGGAGAGAGCCCCAGGACTCGAACGGATTAAAATTGAAGGAAGAAACGCGGCGCAGGCGCTTGAATTGATCTCCGACAAAGAACACCGCGCGGCGATAACCGGCAGACTGAGCGGTACGCTCGAAGAACCGAAATTCTCTTTGATCATGGAAAGGCTTGCATCGAGAGTTATAGCCAATTCTATCGGAGGGCAGATACGCGCTTTGGGTTCGATTATTTCGTCGCCTCTTCGGCTCGGCAAAGAGATAATTGAAGGCGTTATTGGAACTGATTCCGACAGGGCTGAAAAAGGGGAGTGAAGGCTCTTCTTTTTTTGCTCTTTATATCATCGAATGCTTATGCTGAAAATAATCTGCATCTTTATTCATCAAGACTTGTAAACACGGACAACGATTCTTTATTGGAATTGGCAGTTTCATGGAAGAATGATTCAGGAACCGGAGGAGTCACATTATTAAAACGAGAAGGAGTTTTCTTTAAAGAAGTTTCGAAATATTCCGAAAAAAATTACACTCCTTTTTTTGTTAGAACAGGCGATATTGATAACGACCGAAAAATAGAATTGCTTGTAGGAGCCTTTGATAGGGCTATTGGGGGCAGAAACGGTTTTACTAAAAAAATACATATATTCAAAATAGAAGAAAATTCATTGAAACCGTTTTGGTTTTCAGAACGGGAATATGATGATTTCGAATGTGTTCGGATAGGAGAAAAAAATTATCTTCTCGAATTAAAAAAGGTTGACGGCAATACCAGCGTCAGCATTTTTTTGTGGGATTCTTTTGGATTGTGGCAGTCGCATTCGTTCATTTCATCAGTGCCATTATCGATCGAGCGAATTCATGATGAGATATTATTGAAGGGAGAGAACGGAAAATATCTTGAGTTTTTTGAATTAGATGGGAAAATTTCTGTTAGGATTTATGGGGTGAATGAATGAAAAAAAACCGAGAAAATTGCTCTCATAGAGTGATTGGAAAGATTTGAGGATATAAGATGGTTTTAAAACCAAAATTTATAATAACAACTAAAATTAATAAGGCTCTCGTAGAAATTGAGCGGGTGCGGGGATTTCTAGATGCAGTCAAACTTAAAGATGACTGGTTTTCAGATATGCAGAAGCAGGCGCTTATTTTTGAATCGCATTATTCAACTCATATTGAAGGTACGGCTTTAACTCTTGAACAGGCAAGAAGCATTCTGGAAGGGGAAAAAGTAAAAGGCGTAAATCGTGATGATGAAAGAGAACTGTTGAATTATAAAAAGGCAATGGATTTTATCTCAAAGCATCTCGGAAAGAATGCGCCTATTCGCGAGGGCATTGTTCGTGAACTTCATAAAATTTTGGTCAAAGGTGTGAGAGGCGGACGGGCAGATGCAGGGCATTACCGTAAATTGCAGAATTATGTAGTTAATTCACGAACAGGGGAAATTATTTATACGCCGCCAAACGCGTACAAGATACCACAATTAATGCGGGAGTTTGTAGACTGGTTAAATATGACCGGCGATACTTCGCCTGTCTTGGTAGCAGGTATTTCTCAGTTTCAATTAGTTCATATTCATCCTTTTATTGATGGTAATGGCAGAACAGCTCGTATTCTTTCAGCTTTGATTTTATATAAAACCGGCTATGACTTTAAGAGATTGTTTACGTTGTCAGAATATTATGACAAAGATAGACAGTGCTATTATTCTGCCATTCAACAAGTGAGAAAAAACAAAATGGATTTAACAGGATGGCTTGAATATTTTGTTGATGGGTTAAGGGTACAGATGGAAGAAATCCGTCAAAAAGGTGAACAACTAATCAAACAGGATGCTACACTGTATAAGATAAAACAAATCGGATTGAATATGCGTCAAGAGAAAGCCATTAAATATATTATAAAAAATGTTAAAATACACGTAAATGAATATCAGAGTATTACTCACTGTATCCGCAGGACAGCACAGAGAGATTTGAATGATTTAATTGAAAAAAAGATTATTAAAGAAATATTAAAAAGTCAAACTGATCCGACTAAGTATTATATTTTACTGTGACATTACTGTGACATTTACTGTGACATTTACTGTGACATTACTGTGACATTTACTGTGACATTTACTGTGACATTACAAAAACTTACAAGTTAATAAAGTTTTTTGAATTAGATGGAAAAATTTCTGTTAGGATTTATGGGGTGAATAAATGAAAATTAAAATTGGGTTTATTCTTTTGACCGTAACTATATTTATTCAAATTGGATTGAACCAAATTGCTTTGGCGCAAGAACGCAACCTCGACGACGCATTTGCCGATATTCAGTCGTCCTCGGACTTTCCTACTATTCGTGAGAGCATAACCTATAACTCATTTGATTGGGAAAATAACAGAGAGAATACGAAAATAATGCAAGTAAAGGACGCTGAACCTTTTCTTACTCCTGAATTTGACACTCTTATACTAAAATTGCCGGCTCGCATCGAACCTGCTCTTCCAAATTATTCTATTCTCGAAAATCTTTCCAATGTTGAGAACTTGAAAGATTTTCGCTCTTTGAGCAATGAACAGAAGGCATTGCTTTCAAAAAATAATTTTGTTGCGACGTTTTCGACTCGCCCTCAGATGTATTATTTTTATGAGGAGAATGTTTACAATAATATTCCGAATTTTGTAACGACGGATATTGTGCTTCACACTTATTCGGATTTATTTTCGTATCTAATGCGGCGCATTGAGCGCAGAATTATTTACGGCTGGGTCAAGATAATCTCATCTGTAATGTGCGAAGAGTCGTATCGACAGTACAAATCTGCGACTGATCCAAAAATAAAATCTGCGGCGCTGGAAAATGTTGTCTTCTTTTCTGTGCCTGATGCTTTATTGAGAAGAACTCTGAATAAGTGCCCGGCCGAGGCAAAAACCAGAGTGAAATATCTCTTTGACAAAATTAAAAGTCAAGAAGGCGAAGAATACGGAGTGGATTTTGCAGAGTTCAAACCGCGAGGATATTACACTCAATCTGAAGATTGGAAAAATTATTTCAGAGCTATGAGCTGGTACGCTCTTAAACGTTTTCCTCTCAATCCAAAAGGTGATTTAACCTCCGATTCTTCATTGAATGCTCAGCTTATGACTACTGCGTTGCAGTCTGCAAAATATCGCGGAATACCTGCAAAGGAGATATGGGACCGTATAGACGAGCTGATAAATATTTTTACCGGGACTTCCAATTACATAACTCCAATTCAATTTCAAAAATTGATGAAGGAATTTTATGGCGAGAGTTTTAATCTTTCGACGATGACAAATATTGAAACTGATAGACATTTTCACTCGTTGATGACAAGACTTCCTGAATCTCGAATTGTCCATGAATTAGCACCGCCTCGACAATTTTCATTTTTCGGTAAGCGATTTGTTTATGACACTCTTATTATGCAAAAATTGGTAATGTGGCAGGATAGGCTACTGGCGTCAGGAACCGATGTAATGGCTGTTTTCGATTTTCCGCTGGCTCGACGCATTACCGAACCATTGACAAAAGAATGGGATTGGTTTTCTGAAAATTATAATGAGTTGACTCGAATGACGAGAGAGACCAAAGACACAGAGTGGTCGAAAGGAATTTATCCTGCAACGCTCTGGATGCTCTCTTCGCTGGCGACAGATAATGCAAAGCCGTATCCGCTTTTTATGAAGAATGAGGCATGGGAAGCAAAGAGTTTAAATACTGCTTTAGGATCGTGGGCGGAACTTAGGCATAATACGATTCTATATTCAGAAGCCTTTTCTGCAGAGGGAGGAGGCGAAGTTTTAGAAGTGTCTCTACCTAAAGGTTATGTGGAACCGAATGATTTATTTTTTGGGAGGATGGAATATTTAGCTCGAAAAATCAGCAACGAACTTTCGCGTTTTGGATGCCTTACGGAACGAGCAAAGAAAAAATTAGAGCTCTTCAATGAGATTGTGGCCAAATGCAGAAAAATTGTTTTGAAAGAATTGAGCAATGAGCCGCGCACAAAAGATGAATACGAATTCATTCATTTTATCGGTGGGAAATTTTCGCAAATTACTACAGGCTGTATTTTGAACGATCAGTATGGCGAGGAGTATGATTTAAATGATAAGTGGAAACAATTACCTGAAGGGAAGAAGAACCAGGCAGTGATTGCAGATGTAGGACGTTCTACGAGAGAAGCTTTAGAGGTTGGAATAGGACCTGCGCATGAAATTTTCGTAATCGTTCCTACTCCGAAAGGAGGACGGCTTACTCGCGGCGCAGTTTACCAGTATTACGAATTTGCAATTCCTAACTCGAATTTGTTAATGGATGAAGAGTGGCGCAATTTACTTTCTTCAGATATTAAACCTGATGTGCCGATTTGGTGCAAACCGTATTTGAACAGAGAATCCAGGAAGTTTGAAGGCGGAATAGCTAAACCGGATGGAGGCTGGTTCGAATATCGTTTCGACTCGGATTAATTTGGAAGCGTCTCTCATTAACAACCATTCTCTGGCTGGGCGAAATTAATCTACAACTTTTGGGCGTGCATTGACCTTGTAGATAATAAATTTTCCAGGCTTCTCATAGATGAGCTCAAGCTCTTCATTTCGACGAATGACGGCTAGAATGGATTCGCCGGCTTCGTCTTCTTCAGCAAGCGTTGCGACATATTCCGGTTTCAGTGATCCGTTATTATTGCGGCTATATGCGTAAGGTGTCATGAAGGGGTCAGGATAAGTTACTCGATGCTCGATAAATAATCGGGCAAGGCCGCCGTGAGTTACGACTACGCGTGCGCCAGCCGGTACTGGCACAGTAGGTATTGATGCATATGACCTTTCGGCATGCAGTTCACAGAGTTGCCGGGCTGGTGTGTGGTGATAACACCATTGCAGTCCGAGTGCCATAACTAGGAGAGCAGTAGTTATAGCTCGGATGTTGCGACCATGATCTGAACCAAATCGTCTTGCTACACGAATACTCCCAATCATTGTTGCCCAGCAGAAGGCGGCGGTAGTGACTTGCGTGTAGAAGGCGTTGACTCGATAGAGGTCGCCGCCGGGATCACTGAGAAGAATGATGGCTAGCTCAGGAAGTGCGGTCAGAGCGCAAAGAGGGGCGGAGAGCGGTAAAAAGAGCCACGGTAGAAGAATATGCAAAATAAAACCGATCTTGTCCCGATGAAATATGATTTGTCCTACGCGCATAGGATCAGTTAGCAGGGTGTGAATGATCTCATTCTTGTTGGCGCCGAGCTGAGAATAATGGCGTACAATTGAGACATGTTCGCTCTGCGCGGAAAAAGAAGGTTGTAATACTAAAAAGTAAAGTCCACTCAGAAATAAGGAGACAAATATCACCGCGATGCTGCTACGGCGCAGCATCGGTCTAGAGATTGCTACCCAAAGACCTAAAAACGGAACACTGAGAAGAGAAGCTTCCCATGAAGCGGCTGAAAGAATTGCGAGAGTGGCGAACCAAATACTGCGTTTTCGTTCAACAGCTAGGAAAGCTCCAAAGAGCAATGGAATGGCGAGGTTTCCAGGATGCACAGCAGAGAGAGCACAGCCTGCTAGAGGCGGATAGAGAAGAAATGCTATGGCTATATTGGCGGCTGACAGACGATCTAACATGACTGCACAGCCGAGATAATAAACTAGGACAACGGTAGCTATTAGGTAAAGGCACTGCCCAAAGAGCAGGGATTCAGGTGTAGGAAAAACGAGGTAAAAAGGGAGGAGCAAAATAATATTCATAAAGGCATGTAGGCCGAGAATATTCTGTGCGGCAATGTCGGAATACCACGGCCTGCCGTGAATTGTATTCCAGAGCACATTGGTAATCAGTTGGCTGTCGATGACATGAGAGTTCAATTGTAATTCTCGATACTGTGTGAGAAGCCATGCGGTTCCGACTGCAAGGAGCATGACCATAACCATTCCGGCCAATCGCCAGCGCGGGCGATTTAGTCTGCGATCATAACGCCATGATAAAAGACCCAGAACAAGTGCGAAAGCAGTGACCCATATAAAAGGCCATAGTGACGTGTTGATCAAAGATGTAGTCCTCGTCGTCTTAATCGAAGGAGCACTTTGAAGGTTTGCCAAGCCGCTTGAAATGGTGCTACGCGGCTGGTGCGGCATGCAAATGTCTTTACCGGAATCTCAACGATACGTAAATTGTTTTTTAAGGCAAAGGTGATCATTTCTGTATCCCAGCCCCAGCTGTTTTCTTGCGAATATGGCAAGATATTCATCAATACCGATCGCTTATAGCATTTAAGTCCGCACTGATCATCGGCAAGCCCGCCGCCGAGAAGAAACCATGTGAGTATACGATAACCGTAATGCGCGATATTGCGTGCAAGTGAGCGTTGGGTTGAGGAGCCGGACAGAAATTTTGAGCCTACAGCTATATCCGAACCTGACCGCATAGCGTCAATGACCTGATGCAGGTAGTGCGCCGGAATCTCAAGGTCAGCGTCAATAAAACCGATCCATTCACCATGCGCCGTCTGCATTGCGGATCGCAATACAGCTCCTTTGCCTTGGTTGGGTTCATGATGAAAAACTGAAATATTCGAATTGGTGTCGGCTATGACTTTAGCCACGGCGAAAGTGTCATCATGAGAACCATCATCAGCTAGGATTAATTCCCAAGTCTCATTTAATTTTTTGAGCGTTGTCAAAATTGTTTCAACGTTTTTATGCAGATGCTCTGCTTCGTTGTAACAAGGCACAATTAGACTGAATCGCAACAAAGAACTATTTGAGGTCATTGAGCTATTAATTCGAATTTAATATAGTAAAGATAACTTTTCATTTAGCTCCATAAAAAAAATATAAGAAATTAGTATAATGTCAAATAATAAATACTCTTTACGATTCAATATTGCTTTTGGAACCTATGCTTGATTATACTCTCATCTCTTGAATTATGCGAGACCTTCATGAAATAGAGGAACGGCTGAGACAATATGCCGTTCTTTCTGCGAAAGATGTAACTGCAACTAATGCGACAGCTCAGTCTGCGGCAATTGCGGCTCGTGTTGCTTCTAATCGCTCTGTTAGATTTCTCGTGGTTTTGCCGGACGAAAAAGAAGCTGAAGAATTATATGAAGCTCTTCGAGCATTCACTTCTACTCCACCGTTGCTTCTTCCCGCATGGGATGTTCTTCCGTTTGAACCCTCTTCGCTCGAACCTTCTATAGCCGCGTCACGCGTCGAGTCATTATCTTTTCTCGCAGGCATCGACCTTCCAAAATTCGGAATCGAAAGACCAAATGTATGCATTGCGTCGGCGCGCGCTGTCTCTAGGCTTACTCTCTCGACTGAATTGTGGCATTTGCTTTCAAAAAAGATTTCATTTGCCGACGAATTGCCTCCTCATGATTTGAGAAAATATCTCATCGAGTCCGGCTACTCGCATTCCGCCGAAGTAGGTTTGCCGGGAGAATTCGCATCGCGCGGCGGGATTCTTGATTTCTATTCGCCCGGCAATTTATATCCAATTCGAATCGCATGGGACGGCGACATTATCGAGAGCCTGCGGCTTTTCGATCCGATGACTCAGAGAACAATAGACACTGTGGACTCCGCTTTGATACTTCCTCCGCGCGAATTGCATCTGCCGCTCGAAGATGATTTGAGGCAAGAGGCTATCGAACAAATAGAAAAAGAACTCAAACCTTCATTAAGGTTGGAAAGATTCAAGGACGCAATTAGATCGAGAAATTTAATTGAAGGCATGGAACTTTTTCAGACGTTTTTTGGAGGAATGACTTCTGCATTTAAACTTGGAAAATTAAATATCATCTGCGTCGATAAAGAGAGAATCGAATCGAGACTCGAAGAACTTTTCGAAGAAGCCTCAAGCGAATCAAAAGAAAGCGATCTCGGATTCAAACCTGAATTTCTTTTTAGCGAAGCGCTAGAGGCTGACCTTCAATATGACTCGATGAAAACTTTACCTGACGGAGTTCTTCCCCAAATCGAAACTGAACATCTTCCTGCGTCTGAGGTCGACGCAAGAATATTGAGAATCGATATTTCGAGATTAATCGATAGAGACGATGAAATAATCATCTGCACTTCATTCGGCAGCCGAGTCAAAGAACTTCTTTCGGAGGAGCACATCGACAAAAAAAACGTGAATGTAATCGAAGGCAATTTGCGTTCGGGCGCGCGCCTTCCCGCATGTAGAATCTCGGTCATCGGCGATGAGGACATTTTCGGAAGAATAAAGCGCCGCATTCGCAAAGGCATTTCGAGGCGTGGCAGAACTGATTGGAGAGAACTGAATCCCGGAGACTACGTGGTTCATGTCAATCATGGGGTTGGAATTTTCCGCGGTATCGAACGGATAGTTTCGCTCGGAGAAGAGCGAGACGTAATTTTGATCGAGTATGCAGAGAATGATAGATTGTATTTGCCTCCGCACGAGACAGGTATGCTGGAAAAATATTCGGTGCTTGAAGGCCAGACCCCGAGAATAGATAAGCTCGGCGCCGCAACGTGGTCTAGAATGCGTAAACGCGCGGAGCGCGAGACTGCCGAGATTGCGCGGGAACTGCTCGATCTTTACGCGCTGAGAAGAGCTACGCCAGGTGTGATTTATCCTGTGTCGCCAAGCGAAGAATCATTCGAGAAAACTTTTGGCTATGACGAAACGGAAGACCAGATGAGAGCGATCGAGGAAGTGCTTGGTGAACTCTCGAATAAAAACTGCCGCGAGCCAATGGACAGATTGCTTTGCGGAGATGTCGGATATGGAAAGACTGAGGTCGCGTTGCGCGCAACGTTTAGGGTCGTAAGGAATGGAAAACAAGTTGCGGTTCTTTGCCCCACTACAGTGCTTGCGCTCCAGCATTCTGAAACATTCAAAGAACGGCTGACGCCTTTTGGAATCTCTGTCGGGACTCTTTCGAGATTTCAGAGTGTGCACGAAATTACAGAAAACTTGGAGAAGCTCGGCGACGGAAGTTTGAATGTAATAATCGGGACTCATAAACTATTCGGGCAAAGCGTTAGGTTCAAAGATCTTGGACTTGTAATAGTCGATGAAGAACAGCGTTTTGGAGTCAGACACAAAGAAAAGTTGAAAGAGTTAAGAAAGCGAGTAGATATTTTGACGTTAACTGCGACTCCGATTCCGAGAACTTTACATCTTGCGCTTTCGGGCGCGAAACAACTTTCCATGATCGAGACTCCGCCTCCGGGCCGAGCTCCGATTCAGACTGTAGTCGAACCTTTCAATGAGGAGCATGTCCGGCGCGCAATCCGCAGAGAGCTCGACAGGGGAGGACAGGTTTTTTATGTCCACAACAGAATAGAGACCATAGAGCGCGTTGAACAATTTCTGAAAAGGCTTTTTCCGAAGATACCGATGGCCGTTGCGCATGGAGCAATGAATGAGCGTGAACTTTCGAAGGTGATGCTCGATTTTATTTCCGGAAAAGTTTCTATTCTCATTTCGACTTCGATTATAGAAAACGGTTTGGATATTCCTAAAGCGAATACGATGATTATCGATCAGGCAGAGCGATTTGGATTGGCTCAGCTTTATCAATTGCGCGGCAGGATCGGCAGATCGAATACGAAAGCCTACTCATATTTTTTCCATTCGCGCGATATGACAGCGGATGCGCGGGCTCGACTTGCTGCAATCGCGGAATACACTGAGCTCGGGTCTGGATACGCGATTGCGCGCAGAGATATGGAAATTAGAGGCGCCGGAGAAATTCTTGGAGTTCTTCAGCACGGCGAGATGGAATCGGTAGGATACGATATGTATTGCAGACTTCTTCGTGAGGCTATTTCCGAATTGAAAGGCGAGAAGAGCTCATCAAAGAAGAATAAGTCTGTGATAGAACTTAAAGTTTCCGCGTTTATTCCGTTCGAATGGGTTGGCGGCGAAGAGGTCGTAGCTGTGGTGCATCGTGAGATTGCGAACGCTGAGTCTGTTGCGGAAGTGAATGATTTAAGAGAGAGCCTTATTGATCGTTTCGGAGGACTGCCTGATCCTGTCGAGAATTTGCTTCGAATCGCGGAATTACGTGCGTATGCAACGCTGGACAATGTCGAGTCAATTTACGAGAACGAGTTAGATGTCAGAATAAGATGGAGGAAAGAGCCGGAGGGTGCGGAAAGATGGCTTATGTCGATGAAGGACTCAAATAGAATTACATATCATTCTGAAGGAGATATTTTGGTGATAGAGGGGCTTCCAAAAACCTCTAAACCGAAATTCAATTTTCTACGGAGATTAGTAAGAAGATAAGCCGCGAATTCGAAGACTGATAGAAATTAGAGGGACACAATACCTAATTCTATATTTGAAATTGCAAATTGGAAAGTGCAAATTGAAAATTTTATTTTTCCAATTTTCATTTTTCAATTATTCTACACGTTCTTTGACTCGGAGCGTCCATTGACGCGAGGCGCCAACGGCGTGTTCGGTTTTATTGATAAACACAAATATTATTACGAAAAGTATTGAACTGCTGACAGAATTGAGAAGAAAATAAGAATTGCAAATGAGAGTATTCCGGCGGAAAACATTATCGTCGGAGCACGGAGCTTTGGCGGAAGTTTGTGATCGAGCCAGAGTGCTCCAGCCATTGCCGCAGTCACTCCAAGATTGGTGGAAAAAAGTCCTACGAAATCCATCATGACGGCCGGCTTGACGTTGAAGACGATGAGCACTATTGAACATAGAGCAAAATAAATTCCAAGTAGTCTCATTAGAAATTTCTCCGAAAGATTTGCGAATAATTTCGGCGACAGCGCTTTCAAAAAAGTGTAAGTGACTTTTGTGTAAATTTCAGGAAGAGAATTGAGCGTGCCCCACAGTGCAAAAAGAATTGCGATATAGTAAATAGGAACGAGCATGGGAGAGATAGCCGAGAAGATAGAAGCTTGTTTTGACAAGAGGTCGAAGCCGCGCGGCATAGTTCCCGCCGGATAGAGAATCACGGCACCGGCAACAAGAAAAGCTCCGGTGACAAAAAAAATCAGAATCGAAGTGACAGCAAGATCGCCCCAGACGGGCCAGAGCCCTTTTCTGGCACGCTCAAGGTTCTCTGCGTCGGTCGGAAGTTTTTCAGGCTCAGGAGCAGACACATCGCTTCGAAAAACTCCCCATCGCTTCTCACGAATGAATTCCGCGTAAACTATGTATCCCATCGCAATGTTTCCGGCGTAACCGAAGACAGTTGCAAGTTCGAGGAGAACCGGTCGATTGGCAAAATCGGATTGAGCCCATACTGGAATTTCAGGAATCTTTCCGAACGAGAAAAGACCGACAAACAAAGCGCGCCAGTTCATGCCGATTATAAGTGTTGATGCGGAGACACAAGCGAGCAGTATCAAGCAGACCACTACTTGCTGTTTTTCGAGGAAATCATATTTTTGTATCACAGCAATTACAATCGCAACCAATGCAAAGATTAGAGCATAAACTGACGGATTGCCAATGCCAATGATATTCCAGATTAATCTTCCGCATGGCGCGGCAATTGCCGCGAATACCGGTCCTGCAGGAATGAGGTCGGCAAGCAGAATGAAGAGCAGCAACCATCCGGAAGGGCCAGGAAATTGCTTCAACCTTTGAGCTATATTATCTCCGGAAATTGCAGAATACCTCCCGAGAAAATAGAGAAGGAAAAAGGATTTGGTAATTACTGCGAGAAAAATAAGCCAGAGCAAATTGTATTCGCCCCATGCTCCTGCTCGAACGGCAAGTATTGTTTCGCCTGCGCCGATTGTTGCAGACGCAAGAATAGCGCCCGGCCCAAAGTATGATAGAAAACGCAATCCTTTGGGTCTTGGTTCAGGTTCTGGATAATTGAATGACATTATGGAAGATAATTTTACATTTATTCGAGAGTGATTCAAGTGATTAGTTGCAGGAAAATTGTCAGGAATCAAGCACACGCATTACGATTTTGTTCGTGACAATAAATTATCTTTGATTACAATATAGATATGCGGGCGGGAAACATATTGATAGCTATTGGCTTAGCAGTTTACTTAACTGTGAGCGCATTAGCCGGTGAATCTCCTTTGACTTCTGTATGGAGAGCTCTTGATAGAGAATTATCAAAAGGCAATATGCCTGTTGTTGTTTTCAATATTGACGGAACGATTTTGGACAATCGAACTAGATCTATTGCAATCATAAAAGATTTCGCTTCAACTTACAAAGACTCCGAAATTTCTGACTCGATAGTTACAATTTCTCCTGAAGAGATTGATTACTATGTTGTGGAGACATTTAACAAATGCGGCATTCGCAATTTGTTTTTTCTCGAAGCTGCTTTGAGATATTGGGCCGAGAATTTCTTTTCGAATAATTATCTTTTGATGGACAGACCTGTACAGGGCTCTTCGGAATTTGTGCGAAGGCTTTACAACAAAGGAGCTTTTATTGTTTATGTCTCAGGAAGGAGCAAAGAGAAGATGCTTGAGGGAACAATCGCCTCCTTAAAAAAGTGCGGATTTCCGATTGGCGAAGATCGGACAATGCTCGCAATGCTACCGGATAACGATACGATTGTTGTTTTCAAGAAACGAACCTACGAAAATATTTCGAGATTGGGAAAAGTAGTTGCAGCATTCGAAAATGAACCTCAAGAAGTGAATGAGATGAAACGCATTTGGGGCGACGCATTTGTATTTTTGGTTAAACAACCTCATTTTACTGCGGAGCCTATAGACACTTCTATTACAAAAATCGAATCTTTTGATACTGAGTAATATGAAAGATACTCTTCACGAAGACATTCATTTAGCCGGAGCAAATTCACTCGATAGGATCTTGGAACTTCCTACAGGCTACATGATTGGGTCGTCATACAAGATAATTCGAAAACTAGGAATCGGCGCTATGGGAGTTGTATTTCGTGCTGAAGATATTAAATTAAATCGTAATGTTGCATTGAAATTTTTAAATCCGGCAATTGCAGATTCAACGGAAGCTGTCGAATTATTTCGGTCTGAAGCGCGTGCTCTAGCGAAGCTTAATCATCCCAACATTGTTCAGGTATACTCATTTGGCGAAGAAAAAGGCTGGTTATATTTTGCAATGGAATTTGTCGCGGGGCAGACTTTGAGCGAACTGCTTGATGCCGAAGGCAGAATGAGATCTGACAAAATCGGAATCATACTTCGCCAAATTTGCGAAGGACTTGAAGCTTCGCATGAGACAGGAATGATTCACCGCGATTTAAAGCCTGCGAACGTCGTTATCATGCAGGGTGAAAAAGTGAAGGTCATGGATTTTGGACTTGCCGGTGTTGCCGCAACCGCTACAGGCAAGGCCATGGGGACTCCGAGATATATGTCGCCTGAGCAAGCTTTGGGTTTAAAAGTAGATGCGCGCTCGGATCTCTATTCGCTAGGAATTATGGCTTACGAAATGCTGGTTGGAGATGTTCCATTTGAGGGAGAAAATTATCGAAAGACTTTAGAAATGCATGTTCATTCGCCGGTGCCTTCGCCTCGGAGTAGAAAGTCAAATGTGCCGCGCGAATGGGACTTTTTCGTGAAAGACCTGCTTGCGAAGCGGCCGGAGGAAAGACCTTCTACGGCCAGCGACGTAATACGCAGGATCGATGCGCTTCTCGGAACGAAAAATGCCGCAGAAGCAGATACGATGCCGAAAAATCCTAAAGAGGAGGCGGATAGATTTTATCAGAAAGCGCGTGCTCATTTCGAGATTGCAGAATATAGGTCAGTAAGAGATCTTCTCGAAGAAGTTTTTTTTCGAAACAAGGATCACGCGAAAGCATGGAACCTTCTCGGAGCACTTGAATTGAAGTCCAATAATTTTTCTGAATCAACAAAAGCATTTGCAAAAGCTCTTACAATTGATCCGGGTTTTTATGAAACGGCTTTGAACCTTGGCATCTCGCTTCAGAAGCAGAACAGGCATTCTGAAGCAATTTGGGCATTTGAACGCGCAACAAAATTGATGTCGGGAATTGCCGCTCCGTGGATTCATCTCGGAGAATCGAGGCTTGCTTTGCGCGATCTTCCCGGAGCGAAGAAGGCGTGGGAAAGAGCGCTTGATCTGGAACCATCAAATCGAAATATTAAAAAGAGGTATGAAGATTTGAAGCGAGCAATGGCTCTTTGATTCGAATTGCGATTGTTGCTCCATGCGGACCGGTAAATCAGGATTCGCTGAGAGCAGGCAAACGAAATCTTCTTTCACACTTTCCGAATTGTGAATTTATTGAAGCACCAAATTTAGACCGCGAATCAGGGTTTCTTGCTGGTACTGATCAAGAACGAATAGATAGTTTAAGATGGGCTTTTGAGTCTTCAGATGCGGACATAATTTGGATTGCGCGAGGCGGCTTTGGAGCGGTCAGAATTGCATTATGCATGCCTTGGACAGATTTTGCTGCTGAAAGTCGAGCTCGGCTGGTCGGATATTCCGATGCTACTCTGCTTCTTTCGTCTTTTGCTCAAGCCGGCGGAACCGCGATTCATGGCCCTATGATTGCCGCGGATATTGCAAGAGGATTTGAAGATGAAAGAACTTGGAACTCTATCGAAAGATTAATTTTGTCGAATGATAAAAAGTTAAATGACGATTTTCTTTTTGAAGGACGAGTATTGAATAATTTACCCGTGAAGATAGATGGTAGAATTTTGGCAGGAAATTTAACTGTTTTTGCTTCGACTGCCGGAACAAAAATATTTCCATCAACAAAAGATAAAGTGATTTTTCTTGAAGATGTGAATGAAGAACCATACAGAGTTGAACGAGCATTATGCCAGCTTTTATTATCGGGCTTTTTTGATGAAGCCAAAGCAGTAGTATTTGGAAACTTTTCAAATTGCATTGCTGAAACTCCCGAACGCTCGTTTACTATCGATGAAGTTAAAACAAGATTCAGCGAAGAAATTTCAATTCCTGTTCTCGATGGATTTCCTTTTGGACATGCAGGTCCAAATACGGCTTTACCTCTAGATGCAAATGTTAGAATCGAATCGGCTGAAAAAGGCTTTCATGTGAGAATTATTCTAGAAAG
>PEWQ01000076.1:0-3990 GCA_002780065.1 Candidatus Hydrogenedentes bacterium CG07_land_8_20_14_0_80_42_17 | reverse complement strand
CCAATTTGCAATTTCAAATATTATAACTCGTCATGGAGGCACAGGCGTTACGCGTCAATGGACGTCACGCGTCAATATTCTAAAACGCGTTCCATACTGAGTTGCGGTCAGATTGGTTCTGTGCAATCTGCTTAATGATTCCAATATTGCGCTCTTTTAGTAGATCGATAACTTCGCCATTCGAACCCGCATCTGCTCCGGTTGCGTCTCGCATTATCTTTACATGAGGTCTATACGGAAATAATGGATTCGAAGCGACAACAATGCCGGTAGAACCATCCGAGAGCTCTACCATGCTTCCTATTGGGTAAAGAGCCATGCATCTCAAAAATGCTTTAACAACATAGGGATCGAAAAGTGAAGAGGAGGAAGTGATAATATATTTCATGGCGTTGTAACCGAGTATTCGCGCTCGATACGGCCTAGGTGAGGTCATTGCTGCGTAAACATCGACGAGCGCTATAATTCTGGCATACTCTGTGATTGCAAGATTTTTTCTTCCTTTCGGATAACCCGAGCCGTCATATCTTTCATGATGCTGGTAAGCCGCCATTTCGGACATGAAGGAAATTCCTCTGATGTCATGCAGACAATCAGCTCCAAGTAATGTGTGTTTTTGAATCGTGATCTGCTCATCAATTGTCAGACGCCGCGGCTTCATCCATACCTTTCTTGGAATTCTGCACATTCCTATATCGTGAAGCAACGTCGCTTCGGCAAGCTCGTAGAGTTCCGGCTGAGACAGTCCCATCATATAACCGGTAAGTATCGAATAGACTGTTGTTGATACTGCGTGAGCCAAAAGAAAATCGTCATAGTGCGAAAGTGAAGTCAATGCGCTTAATACTTGATTGTTGGACAATCCGGTATTTACGAGACTTTCGATCATCTTTCTCAGCGCACTGACGTTTGATGAATCGCGCCGCATTAGAGAAGAGATGGTTCTGTTTGTTTCTTGAATGGCTTTGCGGTGAACCTCGACAACTTCTTTTTTTGCTTCAACAATGTTTTTGAAGTCATATTGAAAAGAAGGCGGAGTTATTGGTTTCCGCTCAACCTGCGGCCTCATTTTGACCCACTCTTCCATCTTCTCTTCGATCTTTTCGATCGGGCGTTCCGGAGGCGGCGGAGCCTTTTCTATTTCATCCCATTGTATCGGCTCTTCAGACTCCAGACTTCCGATATTGAAGACGATCTCTGAATCATGGTTGGCATTTTCATTGAGAGGAGCTTCTATCGAGAGCTGAACATCGCTTTCTTTTTCTTCGGGAATTTGTATCGATACTGTTTCTATCTTCCAGTTATAAAGCTGGTTTAAAAGCTCTGGAGACAGAATATTACCTTCATCAATCAGAACCGTTCCGTCTTTTGCATATACAGGTCTGGAAAGAATATCTCCAACAGCAAGCTCGAAAACAAACTTTTTTTGTTCCGTTGGTTTAGGCAAACTTTCGTTATTAACTTGCACCCCTGAATCACTCATAGCAAATTAGTATACTCTTCTGAAACAAGATTTGAAATTTTTTTTTAGTGGAAATTGATACATAATATATTCTTCTGAATTCCGGCTAAAATAGAGTGTAAATGAACGGAGCAATCGGCGAAGATTGAGCGAAAACAATTAATAGCCCAAAAATGAGAAGAACTACTACCATAGGGATCATCCACCAAACTTTTTCCTGCCACAAAAACGATAAGAATTCGCCTACGATTCCGAATTTAGCTTTAGCATCCTTAAACATTTTTTCCTCCAATCACTTCACTAATCACCATTATTTATAAACCACAGCATTCTGCATCACAAGCATATCCATCTCACATCTAGTAAAGGTCGAAAACGCGTCGCGCGGAGTATTGACGATCGGTTCGCCTTTGAGATTGAACGAGGTATTGAGAACTACATCGACTCCGGTAGCTTTGCCGTGAGTCTTTATCATGTCGTAGTATCTCGGATTCACTTTTCGCTCGACTGCTTGAAGACGTCCGGTTCCGTCGGCATGCTTAACCGCAGGAATAGCATCTGTTGTTATCGGCACAACATATAGCATATATCTCGAAGGCTGATGCCGCTCTGCATCCTTCATCTCAAAATGATCTTTAACACTCTCAAGTGCTACTGAAGGAGCGAACGGTCTGAATGCCTCTCTAAATTTAATTTTCGAATTAACAATATCTTTCATCTCGGCGAATCGAGGATCCGCAAGAATCGAACGGTTCCCAAGAGCTCTAGGCCCCCATTCGGCTCGCCCCTGCATCCAGCCGATAACTTTTTTCTTCTGCAAATTTTCCGTTATCAAAGAAAAAAGTTTTTCATCATCTTCGATTCTCTCCCATTTTGCTCCGGTTGTTTTGAGAAAATCTTCAATCTCGCCTTGATTGAACTCTTCACCCCAATATGCGTGATCGAGCTGAAACTTTCTCGGATTTCCAAAGATAACATGATCTGCATAAAGAGCCGCGCCCATGGCCCCGCCGGAATCTCCAGCCGCAGGCTGAACAAAAATCTCTTCGAACGGAGTCTCTTTCAGTATTCGATAGTTTGCAACCGAATTGAGAGCGACTCCGCCTGCGAGCACTAGTTTATTACAGCCCGAGTCCTTGTGCGCTTTCATTGCCATCTTCAAAACTGCTTCTTCAGTAAATTTTTGAATTGATGAAGCCACGTTTACATATAAAGAATTCGGATCGATACCCTCTACGCTCTGCCTGGGTTTGCCGAATAAATCTACAAATTTTTGAGTGTAAGTCTGTTCGAGATGATAGTGATGGCTGAAATACGACATATCGAGCTGAAGAAATCCGTCGTCATCGAGCCTTGCAACCTTATGAATCTTATCGAGAAATTCAGGCTTGCCGTAAGGCGCCATTCCCATGACTTTGTATTCACCTTCATTTACTTCGAATCCCAGCCATGCCGTGAAGGCAGAATAGAGGAGTCCCAGCGAGTGAGGAAAATGCATTTCACTGTTGAGATCGATTTTACTCGAACCGTTTTTGGTGACTGCATGTCCTATCGTAGTAGTTGTCCATTCGCCTACTCCGTCGATAGTGAGTATTGCGGCTTCTTGATAAGGAGAGGGCAGATATGAAGATGCCGCGTGGCATAGGTGATGTTCAACGAAGAATATTTTATCGAGATCAATTCCTGTTCTCTTCTGAATGACGCTCTTCATCCAGAATTTTTCTCCAAGCCATGTCGTCATCGATTCTCTGAAAAAACGATAGGATTTTGGAAAAGTAGCGAGTGAAGTTGCAAGCAAGCGGTGAAATTTTTTGAACGGCTTTTCGTAAAAGACGAGCGCATCGAGATCGTTTATATTGAGTCCGCCTTTTCGAAGACAAAATTCTATTGCATGTACAGGAAAACCCGAGTCATGTTTTTTTCTTGAAAACCTTTCTTCGTCGCTTGCCGCAACGACGATTCCGTCCTTAACGAGGCATGCGGCCGCATCGTGATAAAAACATGAGACACCTAAAATGTTTGCCATCAGGATTGTCTCCGAACATCGTCCAGCGTGAGATCGTTTGTCTTTCTGACAATCCAAGTCTCTTTGCCTTTTACGCGCATGAAATCCGTAAACGGTTTCATTGCAAGACTGTAAGGTGCGAGAATCAAAAAGTAAAAGATTGTCAAAATCAACCTTGAATTGAAGACCCCAATTTTAAATGAAATTATCAGCCATGCCTTCCATAAACGTTTTCCAAACGGCAGAACTTCGTCTAAGCTCTTTTCACGAACTATTTTGCGTTCGTCATATTTTTGCATTATATCCATAAGATTGACGATTTTATTTGTAATGGATTAAAGTGTCTAGTGAAATCATTCGGAAAACGTAATGCCTCAGTTTCGAGTGTAATCTTGCCCTGAAGAGAAGCGCGGCACTGTTGTTATCCGTAAATTCGATGGGTGCCTATATCGTAATAGATGACTTCACGCGCGTGAATAAATCGGAAGAGGACGCGATATTCATAGTTTACCGAATAAGCAAA
>PEWQ01000014.1 GCA_002780065.1 Candidatus Hydrogenedentes bacterium CG07_land_8_20_14_0_80_42_17 | reverse complement strand
TTTGATCTGTTCCTACTCTCAAAATATAAATGTCAGGAGCAGTATAAAGCCAATCTTCCGGAGCGTTTTCGAGTCTCCATGAAAAGGGGCCCAGCATGGGAACTCGGCGAAATCTATTTATTATCTTCGAACCAGGCCATCGACTCAGCGCAAGTTCACTAGGATATTCATTCTCGGTAGCGATAAAATACTTTATTGCAGTATCAGGCTCACCTCGTGTAATAAGAAAAACAGAATTCCGTTTGATGTTAAGATGAGGTCCTCTATGCCAATCAAAAACCCCAATCGAAACTCCCTGCGGAATATTTTTATCCACCCATTCCCTCGCATTAGTTCGAACATCCGGACTTTTATAAAGATCCAAATATGCAATACTCGGAAACACAGCGGAAAGAATTAAAAAAGCCGCAACGCTCAATCGAATTTTTCCCTTAAGTTTCGATACTCCATAACTTAAAAATATTATTAGAGGCGGAAGCAGTCCGATATGTCTTCTCATAAAACGTGGTCCGTCCAGAAAAATAACTACTGCGTAGATGAATAGCCATGAAACTAAAAATATCGATTCACGATTTTTTAATCGAACAACTGAAAGGATAGAAATTAAGCCGGCGGCAATTATCGGCCATGAAACAGCATAGGAAAGATAATTGAAGAAATTAGTAAAGCTTGGATGTGATGTTTTAAAAAAATATGCGTAAGAAAAATTCAGGCTTTTGTTTGTAGCTTCATTAGGCATGAGAAGATATGGATTAATCAATATGAAAATAGCGATGCCGACGGCAAAAGTAATAAATAGCCTGCCGTTTTGCCGGCAAAATAAACCTTGAGGTTTTGATAAAATATGAGCAGTCACAATTGGAACTGCTAGGACAACCGAATCAATAAGAGTGGAAGTAGCCAGCCCAAAGAAAAAACCGATCCATAAATATCTGCGCAGACTGTTATCATTTTGAAGACTCCATGCATTAATCATTGTAGCTAACGAAAAGCAAAGCTCCGCTATATGTGGAGTTGCAATTGTTGAAGATATTACTGAAAGAGGAACTAGAGAATATATTGCAATGGCAAAAGAGGCGCTGAATTCTCCATATAACTTTTTTGTCAATCGATGAAGGAGCAGTAGAGAAATGAGCCAAAAAGAAAATGTAATAAAACGCACCGTCAGATAAAGCTTTGCAAGTTCAATAGGATTATCTGCATAAAATTGGCGGTTTGATACAAGAGTAAGAATTCCTGTCTTTGCTCCAACAGCAAGTGCGACTCCAGCGGTATAAACATAAAATGCGCCCCATAAATATAATGGAGGACGAAAATTTAATTTGGCAGGCTCCATTCCTTCAAACATGCGAAAGACATACGATTCATCAGTATTGTATGGCCAAAGGTGCATTTGATTCGGCAGTCCCCATGAAAGTCCTGGGAGTCTTAGCAATACAGCTAATAATACAATAACAAAAAGTATAGCTGAATTTTTTCGCTCATTAATCATAGATTCATTCTATTGAAAATTCGTTTTTGATAAATCATTAATACACAGCTAAATTTCCAACTGAGTCTTTTTTATGATTAGCTTCAGAACACGCCATAACCCCTGAAAGAATGTCAGAGCCCGAAGAGTGCCCGATTGACAAGGCTCTCATGAATTCAGCAGAAGCTATCCTTTCACACCCCATCTTCGAAATAATTCTTTCAATGCAAAGCGAGCTTTTTCCTTCCGCCGCAAGTTCGATACTCTGAAAAGAAATTGCGGTTGTTCTCTTCTCGATGCTCTTTAAAAATTCTTTGCTGACTTCAATAGAAGCTCCGCCGTAAAATCTATCTGCAAGAATAACTCCGCATATGAAATCGTCCCAAGCCGGAGTAAGTCCTTCTCCGCCGCCAAAAAATCTTTCGAATTTATTTAAATTAGTGTAAGGCAACTCCTCAATCAGATTGTGAACAGGTTCAAAAAAAGAATTTTTCCGGTTTGAAAAAAGCGCCTCGGTTACAGCAGATCGCTTCCCAAATTTTATTAGAATACGCCGCAATAAATTTATGTTCTTCAAAAAAAACTCTACTGAAAAAAAATCGGACTGAATTGGGTCGAATATATCTCTATCTATCAATCCTTCAAATAAACCAATTCTGGCTCTTCGATGCTTAATCTCAACTCTCATTCCTCCAAAAACTTTTTTGAGTGTAGTTTCATTTACAAGTATCGAATACGGATTAAGATGATCCTCAGCGAGATTTAAATTCCAAATCTTTCCGTCTAGCTTTGCGTTGAAAGAATGATCAAATATATTTGTGACCTCGCCTCGCAAACAACCTGATGACTCAATTCTTTTAAGTGTGCAAATTCGCGCTCCAAAATTACTTTCAGTCATGAAGCAAAAATAAATAAAAGACCTATAAAGGTGAGGATCACTCCGAGATAGCTATAAAAATGCTTTACCACTTCTGGAGGCGCAGGGTTTCTGAATAATACCGCATCATTGCCTCTTGCATTCTCAAGACCAATTATCATCTCTTCAAAATGCTCTTCGGAATGCCTCTTTCTAAAAAGCAAAAGATGTACTCCGACAAGAACTAAAAATACTCCGGCAATAATTCTCAACAAGGGATGAAGAAACGGCGAAAAAATTATGTCTGCAATCAAAATTAAGATAATCGGTATAAAGATCGAAAATGACAATCCTCGAATAAGCACAAAAATGATGTTCAGCTTTTTATGGTTCATATTTTCGTCAGCCATTTTTTTCCCTCCCCTATAACATTATCTTCTACAGCCCACACTGCAACGAGTAATAAAATTGTCTATCGAACTTTTATTTTTCAAAGCGCGCCAGACATCTTCCTGACGTATCGGCATGTGACTGATATCCGCTCCGACAGCATTTTGAATCGCATTCCCAAGCGCGGCGCATACAGCTATCATCGAATGCTCACCGACTCCGCGCGCTCCATAAGGGCCGTCTATCTGCGGAGTCTCGACAACAATACTTTCTATCTCCTCCGGCACATCGAGCGCAGTTGGGATTTTGTTATCGGTAAAATTAATATTGAGAAGCCTTCCTTCTTTATCGTAGATGTAGCCCTCGCACATTGCAGTTCCCAGCCCCTGAATCATTCCGCCAATCGCCTGGCCTCGAACGCTTCTAGGATTTACAGCGCGTCCTACATCAAAAACAGAAGCAACTTTTAGCACATTATATTCACCTGTATTCGAATCCACTTCTACGATCAAGCCGTGAGCTCCATAAGTCCAAGCGAGCGCAGGATTGCCCTGGCCGGTCTCCTTGTCAATATTCGTAAGTCCCTGCGCAATGTATCTTCCCACTCCAACAAGCGGTCCTCCAATTCCATTTCCGTCAGAATAAGCATATCCAACCGCAATTTGTCTGAATGTAATTGAATGCTTTGGATGATGCCTGACAAAAATATTTTCATCGTCGTTATCGAGGTCGCAAGTTTTTGCTCGAAGAATCTGTCCGGCAACTTCGTAAGCTTTTGAAAGCAAATCTTCGGCGGCAAGTATTCCCGCATTGCCCGTGAGAAGCAGTCCTTTCGAGGCAACAGTCTGCCAGTCGTAAGGGTCATGCTCAGTGTCAGTGTCGATCGAGACCTTTATCTTTTCCAACGGAAACTTTAGACGCTCCGCAATTATCTGCGCAACAGATGTGTAAGTTCCTGCTCCAACTTCAGTCAGCGAAAAATTCGCGGTCACCGTGCCGTCCTCATTCATTCGAAGTATAACAACTGTTCCGGTAAATGGCGGCATCGCAGGCGCTTTATGAAGAGCTACTACAGCTTTTCCAATCTTCATTCCGGTTCTTTTCTGCCGAGCTTTTTCTTTTGCCGAAAGCTTACCATATCCAATGGCTTTCGCGGCCTCATCGAGGCAACGAGTGACATTACCCGTATTCCGATTTATCTCTTCACCAGTCAAAGTAATCGAACCAGGCTTCAAAGTATTGCGGCGTCGAAACTCATACGGATCCATCTTTATTGTTTGCGCGCACAAGTCCATGTGCCGCTCAATTCCCCACGAAAACTCAACGTGTCCGAATCCGCGATAGGCAGTGCCGAAAGATTTATTCGTATACATCGTGTAGGCGTCCAGCCATGCGTTTGGAATCTCATAAGGTCCTGCGCCGGAATATCCTGACGCGCGCGTGACGTTCACCGCGTAATCGGCATACGCACCGGAATCCCAAAACATCGTCATCTTCTGAGCCGCAATCTTTCCGTCTTTTGTCACTCCAGTCTTTATGCGGTAAGTAAGCGCGCTCCGGCAAGGAAGCATGCTGAACTCCTCTTCCCGAGTCGCAACGAGCCTTACAGGCCTTCCGCCGGCTTTTTTAGAAAGCACTGCAACGAGAGGTTCAAGATGAATACCGGCTTTTCCGCCAAAAGCTCCTCCAATATTTGGAACTATGACCCGCACGTTTTTATGAGAAAGTTTGAATGAATAACAAAAAAGATTTCGAACAGTGAAAGGCGACTGAGCAGAAGTCCATATTGTTATCTGGTCGCCAGCAAGCCAGCGCGCAATTGAGACGTGAGTTTCCATAGGCACATGCTGAACCGATGGATTCGTGTATTCCCTCTCGACAATGAAATCCGATTCAGCAAATCCTTTTTTGATCTCGCCTTTTCGTAATTTCGTGTGATTTGCAATATTGGTTCCTGGCACCGGAGTAAAAACCGCCTTGACGTATTCATACGAGCCGAGTTCGGGATGAACAAGCGGAGCTTTTTTACCGTATGCGACAACAGGATCGAGAACTGCCGGCAACGGTTCGTATTCGACCTCAATTAAATCTACAGCTTTCTGAGCAATCTCGATTGTGTCTGCCGCTACTGCGGCCACAGCTTCTCCAAAATGTCTCACAACTTTTCGAGCGAGAATGTATTTGTCGACAACATAAAGTCCCACTCGGATATCGAGCTCTTCGCCTGTCACTACTGCCCGAACACCGTCAAGTTTTTCTGCTTTCGATGTATCGATTCGGATTATTCGAGCTCGCGCGTGCGGACTTCGCTTCACTTTTGCATGAAGCATTCCCGGCAGTCGAATATCACCCGTGTAGTAAGTTCTGCCCGTGACTTTATCGAGAGTATCCACCCGTTTTTTTTCTTTGCCTACAACCTTCAGTGCATCGCTCTTTAATTCATCTAACAATTTTCAACTCTCCTGGACTTTCCAACTGTCCCGTGTAATCTAAAACAGCTTCGACAATCTGCTGATAGCCCGTGCATCTGCAAAGGTTTCCTTCGATTCCCTGCTTTATCTCTTCGACAGAAGGTTTAGGATTATTTTTCAAGAGCTCTTTTATCGACATTATCATTCCTGCCGTGCAGAAACCGCACTGAACCGCATGATGCTCTTCGAAAAGTTCCTGCAGTTTGGAAGGTTTCGTTGAGGCAGTTTCGCCTTCAACAGTCTCGATTCGCGCGCCGTCTGCTTCCACAGCAAGCACCATGCATGAGTTCACGGCTCTCCCATTCATTGTCACAGTGCACGCTCCGCATTCCCCTGCTCCGCATCCTTCCTTTGTCCCAATCAAGCCGAGCTCATCACGAATAAATCGCAATAAGGTTATATGCTCAGGAATATTTCGTGTGTATCTCTCTCCATTTACAAAAACTTTTATCGTTTTCATCGTGAGATCTCTTTCAATAAGCGTTTCAAATATGCCTCAAGCATAAACAATCGATACTCTCTCGATGCGCGAATGTCATCTATTGGATTAACTTTTTTCAAAACTTCTCGAATGATTTTTTCGTGAGTAACTTTTTTATCAAACTCGCCTGCAAAGACCGGTGTAGGCGCTGAAGAGCCGACTGCAATTCTAATCAAGTTTTGATTTTGAGTGGCGCACACGCTGACTAGAGCGAGGTCGTGTCCTTTAATTCGTTTGAGTTTTTTGAAACCTGCGGACGAGTTTGAATATTCTGAAGGCACTGTGATTCGCTCGCAGTATTCATCAAGACCAAGCTGAGTTTTTTTGACGCCTGCAAAAAAATCTTGGAGCAACATTTCTCTTCTGCCACGTGCCGACACCAAAATAACTTTTGCTCCAAGGCAGAGAAGCGGAAGCGCCATATCAGCGCACGGCGAGGCATTGCATATATTTCCTATAACAGTTGCCCTGTTTCTAATCTGATTCGACGCAAGCTCTTTGCCCGCCAAAACAAGAGCACGATATTTAGATTGAGCTATTCTGTTTTCGATAAGTTCATTTACAGTGACAGCCGCACCTATTGATAAGCCATCTTTTTCGTCATACTTAATTATTCTGTGTTCAGGAATCTTCTTGATGTCGATAACAGTGTCAGGTTTAAATGCACCCAGCCGTATGCTCGGAATTAAATCAGTTCCTCCAGCTAAAATCATTTTCGTATTTGAGTTATTTGAAAGCAGTTCAACAAGCTCTTCGCTCCTTGACGGCGCAATGTATGTGAACTCATAGTTCATACTCTCTCCATGGGGTCAGGCTTGAACTTATTTACTTTTTCTAATTTATATCTTTCCACTTGTAATTTCAAACTCTAAAAAAGTAAATAAGTTCAAGCCTGACCCCAAATTTTAATGTATATTTCATTCAATATGAAATTTGAACTCGTAAACTTTTTTTTCTTCATTACTTCGAATAGTCGCAATGCTCTCCCCCTAACAATTTTTGATTCGAAAATAATTAAGGTATCACCTCTACTCTCCGGAGTATTTATCTCTGCGTTCTTCGCGGCATTGGCTCTTTCACATAGAAACTACACCTACATTAAGCGCGATTATCTTCTGCTTGCCGTGTACACAATGATTGCGACCGCAGTTAATCAATACTTGACAAATTACAAAGGCCTTTCAATTTCCCCATTAATATCGTATGTCACAGCTCTATTTGCCGGAACAGCGATCCTTCTTCTTATCGCCTGCCCGACCATAAAACACTTTTCAAATATTAAAAATAATCAACAGCCTGCCGGATTCGGAACAATTTTTTTCATTCCGATTCTGCTCTCGCCTTTTATTGCTTTCACCAAAAATCCAGCAGTAGGTCTCTCATTTCTCTATTTATCTACGCTCGGGTTCTGGTCAATTCTCTTCTTTATAAATGCAGGTTTTTATACTCTTTCCAAACTCCCAAAACGAACTACTTTTTTGTTAGCAGGTATTTCGATCATTCCGGAGCATCTTCTGCTGTGGTTTATCTTCTGTATCAAAGCCTCTGCATAAATTAATGCACCATTGTAAATTTTCCGGTTGCCCTTCGATTGTCTTCTGTCCAAAGAATATAAAAATATGTTCCACTCGAAAGTAAATCTCCGTTCGCATTTCTTCCATTCCAAACAAGAGTTCTTCCGGAAGCATTCGTAAGCAAGGCCACACGGCGTCCTGATATATCATAAATCTCAACGCGGCTTATCGCTTGCTGACTCGAACATAATACAGGACATATTCCCGCCGGTATTTTAAATGTCAAATTTCCTCCTGAGAGAGGAAGATATGGATTTGGATATGTAGTGACTTCCAGCTTTGCTTCGGTTTGTCCAAGAATTACTTGAGTAGATTTATTAAAGGTCACTATACTTGCAGGTTCTTCCGAAAATTTAAAATTATCAATATATGCCACAGACATAAGAATTGCGTCACCCATGTCTCCTACGGAAAAAGTTAGAACTAGAGAATCCGTTCCAATCAAAGGCGCGCATGTGGTCAGGATCGGAGTCCATCCGTCCATTTGAGTGCCTGTATTTTGATCAGGATTTTCTTTAAAAAAGTTGTTGTTTATAGAAATAATATTTCCGCTCTGATCTTTGCTCATATTGTAAATAGAATTTGCCTTTGCAGCGCCGCCTGTTGTGTCGTAAGTAATGGCATGACCGTCCTTCTCCGCTAAAAAGAAATCATTGTATGGCGATCCGACAAATTCAGGATATTCCTCAGAAAGAAAAACAAAATCAAAACTGAAGGATTGAGCCGTATCCGGTGGATCAATTACTATTCTAAATACAACGATATCATCTCCGCCGTTTTCCGAGCCTTTACCATCTGTAATATTTTGATCCTTACTAACCCCAGAAGAAGTGTTTGCACCTGGAATTAAAGAAACATCACAGCTAGTAATAATCGCAAATGAATCACCCTCTTGCGGTGAAAATTTCCCGAGCGAACCATTGTAGATTCCATAGCCTGCCGGATCAGCCGGATTAGACCCCAATGACCAAAGGTTTGCAGAAACAATATACGCAGAAGGAATGCCCATCGCCTCAGCCATCTGTTGCGCAGTTGGATTGGCAGCAAAATCCGCAAGAGCCGGATGCGAAATAATAATTATTGCCAAAATAATAAACAAATTCTTTTTCATTGTATCAATTCACCCATTTATTGTTTCCACCGTCAAGTCGGAAATGCTCGATATAACTCTATCCGCTTTCTTCAAATAACTTTTATCATACGAATGTTCGACTGCAATCGCAAATAATCCCGTAGCTTTGGCCGCTTGTATTCCGCCTATCGAGTCTTCCACTGCCGCAACTTCACTCGGTTTCAGTCTAAACAATTCCACTGCTTTCTCATATTGATCAGGATACGGCTTGCCGCGCTTGGTCTCCCCCGCTGAAATTATAAACTCGAAAAGATCTTCAATTTCGCCTAGAGCTAACATCTTCTCTATTTCAATCCTGCGCGCACCGGATACAATTCCGAGTCGAAAAGTCTCAGAAAGTTTTTTTATAACTTCTACAGCTTTTGGAAAAAAAAGAGCAGAAGCGCCCTCGTTCAAAAGCTCCATATAACCGGAAATCTTTTTTGCAATTAATGAACGTAAATCTGATTCTCGAAGTTTATCTCGATTATCGGAAATAATTTCGCGGAAAGCATTTTCGTCGTCAAGAGCCAAATATTTCTCCCAATACTTCTTCTCTGTCAGTTCTACACCATAAGGCTCGCATGTCTTTCGCATGGATTCAAAATGCAATCGCTCATCGTCGACTATGACTCCGTTAAAGTCGAATGCCACTCCCTTAATCAAAAAATTATTCCTATCTTTGCGCCAGCCTCTTTTATCAATTGAGCCGGTATTTCTCTTCCATTTGCTATTGCGAGCTTATATGCAGTCCAACCATTAAAATTCTTGACTGTCATATCCGCTCCGGCATCAAGCATAGTCTGAATCATCTCAGCATTATTTCTAATGACAGTCACCATCAAAGGTGTCCATCCTCTCCATGTTCCGGACATCACCTGAGTATTTACATTTGCCCCAAGATTTAGCATCTTTTTTATGAGTTCATGACTGCATGTCTGAGACGCAAAAAAGAGCGGAGTCGCAGAGTCTAAGTTCATGGCGTTGATGTCGGCTCCTTTTTCAATCAGAAAGCCGCAGATATCATCAAAGCCGCGTTGAGCCGCTAACATCAATGGAGTATTGCCTATCGCGTCCCGTTCATCGACCGACACATTCAATGAAAACATAAAATTCATCATCTCGGTATCGCGTTTATGAACTAAATGGTGAAGTATTCCAAAGCCCAACGGATCCATTGCAGAGGGAGAAGCGCCCGAATCAATTTCTCTAAGCGCTCCTACTGTGTCGCGATTCATTATCAATCTGAAGAATTCGGAATCTCTGTCCCACTCTTCTCGTGTTGCAATTTTTCCGGCTTCAGTCGGAGCAAAACTTGCTTTCTGCTCTTCTCGATTAGGAGCGGTGGAGTTAATGATTCCAGCCATTACTGTATCTCCTGATGAAACTGAAATCTCCAGAACAGAACGATTAAGTATTTCATCTCGTAAAGTTGTGTCGGCTCCAGACCTAATAAGTATTTCGACAGCAGAATAATTGCCTCTTTCAACCGCCATAATCAGCGGAGTCTTTCCGCTAAGGTTATCTATGACGTCAGGTTTAGCACCTGAAGAGAGAAGTAAACTCAAAATTGATGTATCTTTTAAACCAACTGCAATGTGAAGCGGAGTCAATCCAAGCAAGCTGGATTTATAATCAGCCGAAACTCCAGCCGAAAGCAGTTCCCTGGCATCGGCAAATCTTCCTTCATTCACTGCAACGAGTAATTCGTCACCTGACGAAATAGCATAAGCAGATGCAGAAATAATCAGAAGTATCACAATACAAATGCTTCTCATAATCCGATATTACAACAAATTGCAATCGA
>PEWQ01000061.1 GCA_002780065.1 Candidatus Hydrogenedentes bacterium CG07_land_8_20_14_0_80_42_17 | reverse complement strand
CTCTTGGTCTGAGGCCCATGCGCCTCCGGTGTATTTACGCAGATTATCATATTTTGGAACTGGAGTGTTTCCCTCGAGCGCAAAAACCCATTGGAAAGGTCTTGGAAGCGTATGCGCCTCCATTCCGTTCCATGCAGGCGGAGTCGGCGTCCCTTCCGTAGCTCCATTAAAGTTGAAGAAGACAAAGAGATCTCCATTGTCACCAACATTGCCGGGATTATTTTCATTATCATCGAGGTCTTGCTGATCGTAACCGATAAAGACAAACGTATCGTCCCATGTTAGATAAAAAGTTTTTCCGCCTCTTGTTCCTATATCTTCGTCTGCTTGCCAATCTGATAGATCTCCATCAATCGTAATAATTTGTTTCGATGCGTAAAAAGAACCTGTAGTTTTATTCCCAACGCTGTCTACTGCCTCGACCCAAAGCTGTGTCGGACCTGCGCCCAATGAATTGTAAAGCGAAGAGGAAAGGGCCCAGTTAGTTGTATAGCTCGCTCCACCATAAGATGTGATTATCTGTGTGTCTGCCTCTATCCAAACGTATGCCGTATCGATGTGCTGGTCCGCATCGCTGAAATCGATGTTGATAATCGAACCGTAAGAATCCATCGACGGCGCTTTGAATGTGTATGAGTCGCGATTGAACGTAATTACCGGTGAAGTTGCATCGACCGCGAAAACCGGAGATGTTCTCGTATCTGCAAATGAAGCGGACGCAGGCAGGTTTATTAAATAAAACGTGTCCGCTTCAGTGAGGTCGTTAACTGCGCTCACAGTTCGAGCTATATTCAAAGATGTTCCGCTTGTTTGATCCTGAATAGCTCCATCATCATCGACTGAACGAATATCGAAATAATTGTTATCAGCAGGCGCTAGATTCGAACCTGAATAAACAACGTTCAACCCCGACCATGTCACTGTCTCGGAACCGCGTAAATATTTTCCGGCGGAAACTGCGCCGTTCCATGTTCCGGAACCCGATAGCGTGCCGCTGAAGGCAAGAGCATTTATGAAATAGAAATTTCCTGTCGAGTCTGTCCATGAAGACTCGAGTCCTGTCGAATCAACTGCTCGAGCTGAAAGAGTATATGCTCCAGGCGATACCCAGTTCCATTTGAAGGTCAGTGTCCATGTGCAGAGCAGATTTGTTCCTGATACCGAACTATCAAGAGAAATTGAAGACTGAATAGTATCTGAACCAAAGTCGATGCTCGTCAGCCCACTAATAGATTTCAGCACAATGCTGTCCGAAGTAGTTCTTATCAACGCTACAAACAAATTTCCTTTTTGAATTTCGTCAGCGCCATTTACATCGTCAAAAGTTGTATGAATCTGAACTGTGTCTCCGCCAAGAAGCGCGAGCGTATCGACTCCATCAAATTGTCGAACAACTTTTATCGGCGATGCTGTCGGCGCTGTTGGAGACGCAATAACGGTCAAAGAATCCGCGGCGTCTGTTCCGGCAAGCTGCAAGGCACCGCCTACTACTGTCGTGCAGTAAACTATATCAGGCGGCACAACATACAATTCATTGTCGCGTTTATTTGTTGTGCTGACTATTTTAAAGTATCCGTGAAATCTCTTTGCGGCTGGAGAATTTTCTCGAAGAACTACTACAATCGTGTCGTTTGACGAGAATATTTTTACAGGTATGTTGTCGATATAAGTATTGCCCGGGCTCGTAGTGACACTGAGATCCAAAAAGATTGTGTCGCCTGTTGAAGCAATATAAGTATCTGTCGAATAATCGCTCTGTTTGAGTGCAAGCGTCTCGGAGCCAATTTGAGCAACAGTGGTTCTGTTGCCTGCGCCATTTGTGAATCCAAGACTCCATGTTGGAGAAGTACCTGCATACCAATTTCCTGGAGTGTCGTTGTCAATTCCGTCGATGTAGCGTCTGACAATACTTGCTCCGGTAAATGAACCGACCGTTGCAATGCTGTCGTTCGTCCATATTCCATACGCGACTGCATCACTGTCATCATTTGTCGAACCTGATGACGACGTTGAAATGCAAACGAAATCGTTTATGGTTGTCGAATCTTTAACCGAGCTTCGATAAAGTCCATACGAATTTAAGTTCGCTTGAGTGCCGGGTTTTATTGTAGTGTCTGAAGTCGAAAAGATGTGAACAACGCCATAGCTGTCAGTGTAGTTGATTCCTCTTTTTACATGATACACGAGAAAGTTTTGTGTGCCAATGATGGTTCCCCCTGGTATTGGCAAATTCGTTGTGTAATCGGTAATCGTCCAGTTGCCGATATCTTTGGAAGAAGCGCTGGAGTTGTAAAGTTCGATAAAGCTGAAACTGTCGGAAGAACCAAGAGAGGCATGATCGATAGCGAATATTTCGTTGATGACAACTGGCTCTGCAAAAAGGTTGAGCGTCTCAAGCGTGTCAGAGCTTTGATCTCTATTTGTATAATTGAGATTCATACATCGGTCCATTGCCCAGACATAGACGCTGTCACTGCCGACAGCTCCGCCCGCAGATACTCCTGAAACTGAAGTAGTGCGTGTAAACGTTCCATCTGTGTCCGCAGTCGGAGGAGAACTTATTTTGTAATAGTATCCGGCAATTCCGGAAGGATCCGAAGAAGCGGTCCACGAAATAGTAAAAGAATCAGTTGCAGACCGTGAAGGATAGACTTGAGCTAAAACTGGCGTAGAAGGCACGGTAGAATCGTTTACGACCATTTGCGAATCGGACATAAAAAAGTCCATTCCGTTCGTAGTGTTGTCGAAGTTCGCCCACATTACATCTGCGTTCGACGATGCATATATCCAGAAAGCTATCGAGTCAGTTCTTGTGTTCGCAGGAAAATGTGAGCGCGGAATTCCGACAATAATTGTATCTTCGGTTCCGCCCGTGTTGTATCCGAAATATGTTGTGCATGATGTTGTCACATCTGTTGCGCCGCCCCACCCGCTTGAGCTTCCCCAATAACGTGTGACAGCAGACGTGAGCGCTTGGTAAGCTATATCCGGCGCGTGCCATGTGTCCCAACCGCTCCGTCCTGAAAAATTAGTTGTCGAACCCATTCCAGTTCCTGGATTGGTATCAACAAGAATGTTGTATTTGTCATCGTCAGTAGTTCCACCCGCAAATCCGACATAAAAATAATTCGTATCCCAAGTCAAATATGCTCTGGCGCCGGCAGAATCACGAACAAGTTCAGAATCCGAATATGCTTTACCACCGAGTCCATCGACTCCGCGCGGTGGATAAATTGTATGAAAGGTTTTTGCAGGTGGAGTTATTTTGTAAGAATAATTGGAACCTCCATTATTTTTTCCGGATAAAGTCACTAATGTTCGCTCTATATCAGAAGAATAACCTTCGTATGTAGAAGCACTTACAGTTGTCGTGATTACGTAATAAACAACTTTGGTTCCGCTGGTGAATCCTGGAATTGTTGCTTTGTAGGTTGAACCCGAAACAAAAGTTGCAACTGCTACTTTTCTTGTAGTCCAATCGTCAACTGTGTAAACGAGAAAAAGATTTTCCTGCGCACATTTTGCCGCCGAGAGCGTAATCATCACTTCCACATTATTATTCGAGGTGGTATCGGATACAGACTGAACAGTCGATATTGAAACAGGACCCGCTGACGTAGCAAGAATCGCCGCTGATGAATTCGCATATCCGGTATCATAAATTCTAAAGGTGTAGTACCAGTTGGCTGTCATACTCTGCATTGACATATTGTCTCTGGGATCTGAATTATCCCAGTAGACTGTATAAACCGTATTCAATGAAACTGCATCTGCAGAACCGTCTCCGCCAGCCGTTGCAAGCCATTGGTTACCCCAACCCCAATTTTCAAATTTGAATTCGTCTTGAGTATCGTAAGTAATTTGTGACGTAAGATACCATATCTTATAATTCGGGAAATCAGTTGCGGCTGATGCTTCTCCTCCATAAATCATGTTGTCGTTATTAGGCCATCCATTGAATTCTCCGGAAACGGTTATTGTATCGTTGACCATTGGCCCTGCGAATGCGGACTGCGAAAATAATGAGACTATTAGAAGTGATATCGGCACATAATAAATTGGCAAAGTTGTAATTGATAAACTAAAACGCTTTAGTTTCATAATATCTCGCATAAAAATATTTTCACGCCTCAACAAAGTATAACATCATTTTGTATAAATTTACAAAGGTTTGTATATATTTTTACCGACTTTCTGCCTTTTGCAATCTGTCAAGTATTGCGGCGCCAATACCGCTATTTGAAGGCTTCTCCATATATAATATTTTTATATTTTTTTTGTCTGCTTCCCTTAAAATTGAATATAGCTTTGCCGCATATTCTTCAAGTGAACTTAATTTTATGGAAAATATTGAAGGTGGAGGCGAAAAGCTTAGTGCGACTATTCCGTCTTTGACTCCGATGAACGGTGCGTTATCAAGAGTGAAAAGTTTTATTGAGCATTTAGGAGCGTATTTTATTTCATGTAAATCTATTAGACTTTTGTCTGTGTCAATTTCAGGTTTGTAATCCAATAATTCAGCTAGTTGCTCGAGTGAAATTGCTCCATGTCTTAAAATTTTCACTTTATTTTGAGTCACATCTACTACTGTTGATTCGAGTCCGACTCGGCATTTCCCTCCGTCAATCACAGCATCTATCTTTCCATCGAGGTCGCTCAAAACATCTCCTGCTTCAATCGGACTTGGCTTTCCAGAAATGTTGGCGCTCGGCGCGGCTATTGGGAAACCCGCCTCTTTGATTAGACTAAGAGCAATTGGATGATCGGGCATTCTCAAGGCAACCGTTTTACCGCCTGCAGATACGTTTACAGGCACTTTATCGCTCTTCTTTACTACTAATGTCAAAGGCCCGGGCCAGAATTTTTCTAAAAGTTTTTTTCCAATTACCGGAATTTCATAAGCTACCTCCGACGCCATTTCTAAAGAAGAAACATGAAGAATTAATGGATTGTTATCCGGCCTATTTTTGGCTTTGAATATTAATTTGACTGCAGTTTCGCTAAGCCCGTTTGCTCCGAGTCCGTAAACCGTTTCTGTCGGAAAAGCAACTAATCCTCCGCACCTCAAAATTTCAGCAGCTTCTTTAATTCCGACAGTATTAGATTTCAAAATTTTTGTCATAATGTGAGGCGGCTTCGTTTTTTACGAAACCGCCTCCTTCTTTACCTCGGGTTGCTTACAGTATTGGGCGGATAAATTAAATACTGATATTGCGTTGAATTAAATGTCGGTGGTGCAGTGCTAGTATCATTTGCGGCGCCTTGCCCGTTATTGCCCTGTAAAAGCACATTATCTAAAGAAACAGAACCTGCGTAAGTGGAAGAAGACGGCCTCATCACACCAAAACTGGCGTTGTTCAAAATGTCGATACCATTTAGAAGAACTGTGCCTGCATCTCCAACTATTACTCCGACATTGCCATTCCCCTGAATCTTGGCTCCACCGTTAATGGTCACATTTGAAGAACTGTTTGCAATGTTGACTCCGTCCATTGTGTTGTTCTCAATCATGGTGCTTGCACCGGTTATTTGAATCGGTCCTGAACCGTTGATCAAGATGCCGTTAAACGCAGATGTAATTACCGTTCCATCTCCTATTGTAATTGAACCGGAAGAAGATGAATTTGTAGTTATGCCTGCATTGGCTGTTCCATTTCCATTTAAGGTGTTCGATCCGGTAGTACTCAAATTTGCACTGCCTGACAGGTCTACAACACTATTCGAGGCAGATAAGTTATTCCCACTATTGAGCGCTACATTGCCTGCCTCAGCTCCTATCGCAAAATTTGAGCCGGATATGCTTGTATTCGAAAGAGAAAGTGAACCTGCAGTTGGGTCCAGATGAATACCTGCGCTTGCATTAGCTGATAATGTGGCTCCATTCAAAGTAGCATTACCTGCATTAGTTAACAACAATCCTTCTGTCGAGTTATTACTGATATTGGCAGATGAAGAAACATTAACGTTCGCACCGTTCGTTACAAAAATACCCTGCCCTGTGTTGGAACTGTAATTTCCGCCGGCCACTAAAACGTTTGCAGAACTCCCATCTACTCCAAGACCGAATGTCGTGTTGCCTGTGGCATTAGTTCCATTAAGATTGACAGTGCCTCCAGTTACAAAAATTCCTCCATTCATGTTGGATGAAAAACTACTGTTATTGACAATGACAGTACCTCCGGAAACTTCCATGCCCTTTTCGCAATTGGAAACAGTAGTATTGTCGATCGTTATATTTCCACCAATAATTGCTATGCCTGCTGGAATATAACTACCCACATTTTGAACCGTGATTCCGCCCAACGAACCTAATGAGCTTGTATTAAATGCTATTCCAACATTGTTGAAGATTGCTCCGTTTGCATTCAATGTTCCATCAACTATTATCTTTGCTCCACTAGTGCTGGATACAGTTACACCAGAGTTCACTGTCAAACTGGTTCCAGGCGCGATATAATAATCAGAACTCAAAGCCATATTCGAACTCCAAACAATATTTCCTGCATCTGCGACTGTGAATGGAATTTTCGCGTTCTGGCCTCGAGCATCTGTCACTGAAACATAGTAAGTGCCTGCAGTAAGATATGGTCCACTTACTGAAGCATCAAATTCCAATGCAATTGGAGTTAGTATCTGATTACTGTGAACTGAAATATTTGTCGGAGACACGGTAAAATTCGGCTCTGTCATATAATCAGTTCCTTGAATCTCGACATTACTGAGAGGTACCACTAAATTATATCCTTCAACAGTAAAGTGATAGCTAGAACCATATTGAGTAGTAACCGGATTGTTAGGTGTTATAGAGATTAAAACTAAAGGTCCAGGAATTCGAGTCGTTGTAACCGTGTAAATATTCGATACTTGTCCGTCAGGATTGACTATCTTGAGCATTTCATCTTCAGAGGTTTGGTCATAAGGCTCATATTGCTCTATCTGTTTGGAAATATCCATTCGTAGTTGAGTTGAATTTATGTAGTAAATAGATCCCACAAAATCTATTTCGGGCACATCGAGATCTTCCCAAACTTGATCGTGATTATCGTAGGAATAGAGTTTTGCGCCGTTTTTAAAATTTTCGCCGTTGATTGTCACAGAATAAGGAGCAACATCGATATAATTGCCGTCAATAATTATCGATGTTTTTAAACCATCCATACTGCTAATCGATGGAGGACCTACGACAGCAGGTCCACCTTCTGAAGTTGTAATAATCTCTTCAATAGTTGATACAATTGAAGAAGTCGATTGAGTTTCTTCAGGAGCTGAAAGTCCAAACAGCGACGAGCCTTCCCATGCGACTAGTTTTGGAGTTGAAGTTGCATCCCACGTCAATTTTGTATTTTGACCTGTAAGGACCTTATCCGATGATGTTCCGGCAAACTTGAATATTCCGTTCCATGTCACATTTAGAGTGTAAAAACCTGGAGCGATATTTGAAACGCTGGTTATAACAGGATCGACCGTTATATTTTCGAGCGATGCAAAGTCTGAAGATAATGCAGTGCTCAATGTCGAATATGTCAAAACATTTCCTGAATTGTTTATTCCTGCAAATACTGTGCTGATTAAATCTAGGAAATCATTTGAGCTTTCATTTTCATACGCCTCAAAAAGTTTCTCTGTCAGCTCGCTCAATACTGCAGTCGTATCTTCGCTTTCACCGGTTGCCATCACATAAGTTGTCACTTCTTCACGGTTGTCGTCTCGGTTCCCTGCAGAATCTCGAGCCCTTACAACAACGTAATAATCCTGATTCTCGACAAGGTTTGTTATAGTTAAAGAAGTTGCTCCAGAATCAGATGAAGCTGACGGAGTAGAAAAATCCTGTCCGTTTGGATAAGTTGAAAGATAAATGTCGTAAGCAATATTGTCGGGTGATGAAACATCATCGGAAGCTGACGACCACTCTAATTGAATAGAGTTAGATGAAAGCCGAGCCACGCTTTTTGCTCCGTCAAAATCAGGCGGCGTGACATCTTCGACTGCTGCAGCCTCTTGACCTTCGACAACGGAAACTTCGACAGTGTTGTTGTCGCGATTGCCGACTTCGTCGCGCGCTCGAACTACTATGTAAACATCCTGATCGGTATTCAGATTAGTCAGACTATATGATAATGCTCCCGGAGCAGTTGTTGCTGTCGGTTGAGTAAAGTCCTGCCCGCCTGAAGAGTATGCAGAATAGAGATCGTAAACAATTGATGAAACTGCAGAGCTATCATCACTTGCCGCATTCCATCTGACATTTACGCTTGTGGGTGAAGTTCTAGTTGCGCTGATTGCTCCATTAAAAGTTGGAGGAGTGACATCCTTTTTAGTTTCAAAAGTCTGTTGGAGTTCCTGAAGTTTATTTGGATCGGCTCCGCCAGGATTCCCGGGCGTTTGCCCTGAAATTACATTCAGCGCCTGCCCGCCTGAAACGCTTCTGGACCAGTTAGGGCCTACTAGCTCGACTTCTCCTTCCAATACTGTTGTCGTAAGTTGCTCTTCATCGCCCTGCCCTTTTCCTTCTTCCATTTGCTCATACCATGGTCTGCCGCCTTCAAGATCTAATTCAAACTTTGTTCCTCGGACGCCGGCTGTTGCAACAGGAGTATAGATGTTATAATTTCCAACACGGCCTTCGACTCGCCTAAATGAATTTCTTAAATCGCCGCTCTTTTGATCGAACGCTACATCATCTCTGGTTATTCTCCGCTGAAATATAAAAAATGCTCTGGCAGTAGTTCTGACTTGCTGGAGATTTCCAACAGTCACTTCCGATGAAGATTGAAGCTCAACATCGCCGACGTTTCCGACTTTGACTCTGCATTTAGATCCCGGACCTGTTCTGATTTTGTCGCCGGTTTTTACTTCGCGATTCAAAGTTGCCACAACCCAATTATTTTGGTTTACTGATTTAACTTCTACCTTTCCGTTCAGTTGAGAGATGAACGCGCGGTGGCGGCCCGTCACTTGAGTAGCCGCTCCTTGTGCCCATGCCGGCGGAGCAATGATAGTAAGAATTATCATTCCTATAAGTGAAAATGCTAAATTACGATTAAGTAACGCCTTCATTTTACATCAACCCCTTTCTTGCCGATTTGAACCGGCAACTTAAAATAAGTTTATTTTGGAAACCTATTTCATCGATTTTTATGTCTGTTGAAAATTTTCTATTTTCAATTAAGTAGAACATAGCTCATAGGTTAATCTTACTTCGTTTATCTTGTTTCTTGCAATACTAAAGTCAGTATAAATTCTTACACTCTACTTCCTGTTGA
>PEWQ01000005.1 GCA_002780065.1 Candidatus Hydrogenedentes bacterium CG07_land_8_20_14_0_80_42_17 | reverse complement strand
AATATGCGCGTTCGTTTCGCTGATATTTTGCAAATTGATGACTCCATTAGGTCTGCCCGTATTCTCATGGCCGTTCAATATCAGCGCAATCGCATGGCTCGCCGCAATTTCTTTAAGAGAAGGAAATACCCGACCGAAGCGAAACGAATTGCCCGAGGGTTCTCCTGAAGCGATCGTTTACCGTGCAGAACTCTTTTCACGAATCGAAATGAAATCACTCGGACTGCGACTACCTTTTCTTGGAGAATGGAGCGTCACTCAAGGATTCAACGGATATCCTACTCATAAGAATATCTGGAAACACGGATTCGATTTTGAGGTGCTCGACAAAGATGGGTTTCCATTCAGACGAGAAAAAACCGGTTCTTCAAAATTAGAACTTACCGATTATTTCTGTTTCGACGCGCCGGTCGTAGCCGCAGAAGACGGTAATGTTGCCGTTGCTGAAGCATCAATTCCAGATAATGAGCCTGGAACTACGAACACGGAAAACAATTTTGGAAATCATATTGTCATTCGTCATAATTTCGGGTATTCGCTTTATGCACACCTCAAACAATTTTCGCTTTTAGTTTCGCCGGGAATGTATGTCAAACGCGGAGACATAATAGCGAGATGCGGTTCATCAGGACGCGCTCCGCGGCCGCATCTGCATTTTCATATTCAGGAAAATGCCGCTATTGGCAGTTCGACAAAACCGTTCTGCTTCGATTCTTATTTACTTCGAAATGCACCTGATTCAAAAGAGGAATATGTTGAGTCAGGACTGCCTCTCGAATTTCAAAGATGCGCGGCAATCGAATCTGCCGCGGGAGCCTTCACAGGAATCGAATTGCCGGCGGGAGAAAAATGGAGATTTGCAGTTCGTGAAGGAAATAAAGTAAAAATAGAAACATGGCTTTTGGAAGAGGATTTATGGGGAGGAATAAAGATTTCTCTTGAAGGGTCTGATGCATTAGCGTCTTTTTCAAAAGGCAAACGCGGTTGGGCCGGATTTGCATTTGAAGGTAAAAAAAATAATTGCTTATACGCACTCTTTTTGGGTATATCACACGTGCCTCCCAAATTGCTTCCATGCATAGAATGGAGCGATAGAGTGAGCGCATTATCCAGCGGGCTTGCCTACATGAAAGTTTTGAAAGAGCTGGCTGTTCCATTCTTCGGGCATAACCCAGATGTAACTTCATTCAGAGTTTCCGAACAATCCAGCTCAAAGAGAATAATAATTGAGGCAACGGGAAAGTATTTTATTGTTCAAAGCGAATGGCAGGAAGGTAAAGGGCTGATTGCTTTAAATATTCGCAATGGCAGAGAAATAAGAGCCACAAGACTGAATCTGGAGTAAATAAGGACGGAGGCGCAGAGCCACAAAGCATAACTCATATATTTAATAAAATCTCTGTATCTTCGTCGGCCTGCGGCTTGCACGGTCCGATTCTATATTCTTTTTTCATATTATCGACTTCTGGATAAATTCCAGTTCTGGATAAATTCTAGAAAATAATACTTGACACTCAGTAATTATGTACATATTATTTGTTAATATGAATCTTGCTCTGAACATAGCTGATGTGCGTAAGCAACTGCCTGAACTCTCAAAATATCTTGTCAAGAATGGAACTGTTATCGTGACAAATCACGGTCGGCCTGAAAGCATTCTGGTCGGATATAATAATTTCTACCGTATAATCAATTTAAATAGTCGATCTTCCATGCATTGTGCAGTTATTTTGGCGGCGAGCGGCAATAAACGTAGAACTCGCTTAATAATCAATGCCAAGCGCCTAATTCGTATTCTCAATCGCTTACATATAGGTCAGATAATACTAATCTGCGATTTTCAAAAAATAACGAAGTTCTCTGGATTGCCTGAGAATACCACAATCATGCCTGTAACGAACAATAATCCGGGATTTGCCTCTTCTTTGAAACGAGCGCTACGCTTTATAGAAGGAAATTTTGATTCTGTCTTGATTACCTTTGCAACTCGCCCCAACATTAAACTATCTACAATTCAAGCTCTATTCACATATTTCGAAACCACTGCCAAGAAACCGGCTATAGTCTCACCGATTTACAAATCGCGACGCGGACATCCTGTACTTCTTTCTGCAAATATTATTCCTGAACTTCTCAGTATGGATTCTCGTTGGGGGCTTGCATCGTTTATTCGGCATCACAGTAAAGATTGTGTTGATATTGAAGTTAAAGATCAAGGAGTAGTGAAAGTAAAATGAAAAGGAAGGAGAGATAAATGAATCGGTTTTTAATAATTGCATTACTGTTCTTTGTTACAGCAAGTTCGGCATTTGCGAATGAAGAGAATGCAGGTGGTATTCCTAGTTCTATACTCAATTTGCAACAGTATGAAACTGGAATAATACAATCAGCCCGCTTCTTCGAAGGTTTTAAGTGGAATGGTGATATTCGTATTCGTTATGATGCATTTTTTGACGACACTGGAACAGGAGCCGCAGGCACCAGTGATCGAGAGCGTGGCCGCTTTGCAATGCGATTAGGCTTCACAAAAATAATTAATCCCAGTGTCACGGTTGGTCTTCGATTTGCAACAGGAACTTCTGCTAATCCAACTGGAACATTTCAGTCTTTTGACAATGCGGCAGTTGGAAAAACAATAGGTATCGACCTTGCATATCTTGATGTTGTCCCATTCAGCTTTTGGCGCGATATTCACATCGTGGGAGGCAAGATACCTCAACCATTCAGAACCACTTCTCTCGTTTGGGATCGCGATGTCACGCCTGAAGGTATAGCTGAAACACTCAAGTTGAAGCGCGACAAATTTGAATGGAGTATAACCGGCGGGCAGTTTTTTATGGAAGACAACTCCGCACCTGATGATCCCTATATGTTGGGCGGTCAAATTGGTTTTGTTCATACGCTGAGCACAGAGCGCGGAATGAAGTGGAGCCTGACAGCAGGGCAATATCATTTCGTTAGACCATATAGCATCGATGCTACTGCACAATCGAAAACCAATTTCCCGGCAAATCAGCATCTGCAACCGAACGGTTACTCAATATTCGATCTCTCCGGTTGGTATGAGTTGACCGTTGGAGATGCATTGCCGCTTCGCGTAAGCGGCGGATATATCCAAAATCTCTCCGCCACTCCAAACACATTCAATAATCAAAAAGAGAACAGAGGATGGACCGCAAATCTTCAACTCGGTCGAATTGATAAAGCCGGCACATGGGAAATTGGCGGTGGATGGCGAAGTATCGAATCCGACGCTGCACTCGGTCAGTTCACTGAAAGCGAATTCAATTCATCTCTCGGCAACACCGACATTCAAGGTTGGACTGCGCGCATAAGCTACTCACCATGGTCGAATACTACATTGGGAGTCTCAGGATTTCATAGCTCTCGTATCAGCGCTCGGAATATCAGTGAGCGCAATCGAATTGAAAGCACAATCGGAGTAAAATTCTAATGAAAAATATTTTTGGAGGTTTTTTTATAGCAACATATCGAACAATATTCTTTTCACTCTTGATAGCTTTTTTTGCTGCGGCATGTGGAGGTTCAAAAACTTTACCTTCATCCAATCCGGCAGAAGTAAAAGAGCTCTTCATTCTCTGCGGAGCCGCAAATAAGCCGGCTATGGAAGAGATTGCCTCAGCTTTTGAAAAAGAGCGCGGAGTCAAAATAACAATGACATTCGGCGGTTCCGGAACTCTTCTCTCTCAATGCGAATTGAGCAGAAAGGGCGATATTTACCTTCCAGGCAGTCCTGATTACATAATTATCGGAGAGAACAAAAAGCTTCTCATTCCTCATTCGGATACAATTGTATGTTATCTTATACCGGCAATAATTGTTCCTAAGGGAAACCCAAAACAAATTCATACTCTTGAAGATCTCGCAAAACCCGGCGTCAAAGTCGGAGTTGGCAATCCTGAAACAGTATGCCTTGGGCTCTATGGAATCGAACTTCTTGAATACAATCACCTTCTCGAACGAGTAATGCCAAACATCGTCACCTTCGGCGAAAGTTGCGAAAAGAGTGCGAACCTTGCGGCAATGAGGCAATGCGATGCAATTCTTGGCTGGAAAGTCTTCGAAAGTTGGAACCCTGACAAGATGCAATTCATTCAAATACCGTCGGAACGAATTCCAAGATTGTCCTATGTTCCAATTTCAATTCCAGTCACAGTTCGAGACACCGAGCTCGCAAAAGAATTTATTAATTATGTCACAGGGCCGGTCGGTCAACAAATCTACCAAAAATGGGGATATATTGCTGATCTTGAAGTAGCGAAAAAGTTTGCACCAACTGCCTCGATTGGCGGCGAATACAAACTGCCGGAAAAGTTTTTTGAACTTTTGAAGAAAAGAAAATAACTTGAGAAAAGGTAGCAAACCGCATCTGGAGGCACGCGCGCCCTCGTGCGTGCCGGATAAGCAAGCGTTGCTTGCACAGGCAAGTGCGCCTGTGCGTGCTGGATAAGCAAGCGTTGCTTGCACAGGCAAGTGCGCCTGGTGCCTCCATGCGAGTAGATGTGCAAAGATGAACAGAAAGACTTTTATTTTTTCAAAAAACTCCAGATTCCTCACATCTCTTTTTCATACGATATCTGTTTCCGTAGCCGCTCTGCTTATCTTTGTAATCGCCGCCCCGCTTGCCTCAGCCCTCTTCGAATTTCTGACCTACTCGATGACAAAGCCTATGCGCATGGGAGATGTCTTTTTTGCGGTAAAACTTTCTTTAATGACTGCGACCATAGCTTCATTTCTCGCAATCATAACCGCCTTACCCGTCTCTTGGCTTCTCGCAAGAAAAAAGATTCCTGGTAAAATTGTAATCGATACAATTCTCGATCTGCCTCTCGTCATTTCGCCGATAGCTTTAGGCGCAATGCTTCTGCTCTTCTTCAAAACCGCGCCCGGAGAATTTATAGAAGAACTATTCGGCCCGTTCGTATTCGAGGTGAAAGGAATTATTCTCGCTCAATTCGTTGTCATAATTGGGCTCGCTATCAGAATGATTAAATCCATTTTTATGGAGATTGATCCCGAATACGAAACAATAGCGCGCACTCTGGGTGTTTCAGAAGCAGGCGCCTTCTTCAAAGTCTCTCTGCCGATGGCAAAGAGCGGAATCGGGTCTGCATTCATTATGGTCTGGGCGCGCGCGCTCGGCGAATTCGGCGCTACTGTAACTCTGGCCGGAGCTATGCCGCTAAAGACATCTACAATTCCGGTTGCGATATATCTCAGTTACGGCGTTGCGGACATTTCAAGCATGATGGCTCTGATTCTTCTCGCTGTGATTATCGCATTCATAATGCTCATCTCGATGCGAGCTCTTGGTTCTGCTAAACTCAAACAGGTTTCGTAATATGAAGAATGCGCTCTCCATTTCGAATTTGAAACTTGCACTCGATTCTTTTTCTCTGGAGAATATTTCTCTGGAATGCAAAGCAAAAGAATATCGCATTCTGCTCGGTCCCACCGGCTGTGGAAAAACTACTCTGCTTCGAACAATACTTGGAATTATAAAATCCGAGTCTGGAAGAATCGTGCTCAACCAAAATGATATTTCCGAAGATTCTATTGAAACCCGAAAGATCGGATATATTCCTCAACATCAATTTCTTTTTCCGCATCTTAGCGTAGAGAAAAATATTCTTTTCGGAGCATCAAGATTCGAATCTTCGGAAAGGAAAAAAATCGCCGAAGAACTTTACAGTATGCTGGGCATCTCCCACTTGAAGCAAAGAAGCGTAATAGAATTATCAGGAGGCGAAAGGCAGAAGGTTGCGCTTGCGAGAACACTAGCGTCGAAACCTCTAGCGTTGCTTCTTGACGAGCCTTTCTCTGCGATAGATGAAGGAGGACGCAGAGCATTATGGTTTGATCTGAAACGCATCGTGACGTCGCTCGAAATTCCGGTTCTTCATGTAACCCACAATCTCGACGAGGCATACACTCTGGGTGACGCAGTCACTGTCATGATTGCAGGAAGGCTTGTTCAAAGCGGAAGACCAAACGAAATCCTTGAAAGACCTGAAAGCGAAACCGTCGCGTCTTTTCTCGGATACAATAATATCTTTCGATGCGGAGTAGAAGTATTCCAGCCGAAAGCAGTTGCCAAAAGCGAGTGCGGAATGAATTTTGTTCTCCCCTGCGCCGCACACAATAAAATCGTCACCGTTTGCATAAGACCTCAGGATATAAAAATCATTCGAGAAGACATTCCGATAAGAGAAGAACTTGCGGCAAATGTTTTCAACGGAGAGCTTACCGAGCTTTACTTTTTACCTGATATTTGCATCGGTCGATTTAAAGCCGATGGAAGCAAAAACAGATTCGATCTGGAGATGAAATTTCCTGCGGCGATAACGGGCAGATACGGATTATTCGCAGGAAAAAAGATCCGAGTCGGCATCTGGACTCCGAACATCATCGTATGGAATGTTTATTGAAATTAGTATCAGTTCCTATATGCTCTACGGAAATTAAATCATTCAGGAGGAACTTCAGATGTCAAATGCGGCAACGAAAGAGGAACAAGCTCTGGTGCTTATCAAACCCGATGCAGTCTCTAAATCACTGACAGGAAATATCATAACAATGCTGGACAGCACCGGATTGAAGATGGTAGGAGCAAAAGTTGTAAAGGTTTCTAAAAAATTAGCGGAGACACACTACGCAGAGCACAAGGGAAAACCTTTTTTCAATTCTTTAATCGAGTTCATTATGGGCGAAAAATATACTCCAAGAGTTGTTGCAATGGTTTATCAAGGGCCTAATGCAATAAAAGTTCTTCGTAAACTTGCCGGAAACACGAATCCCGAGGATGCAGAGTTCAACACGATAAGAGGCAAGTATGGTAGGATAAATTCCAAAACCAAAGAATTCGAAAATGCGGTCCATATATCCGATTCACCGGAAAGCGGAAAGCGTGAGATAGCACTCTGGTTTAGGCCGGAAGAGCTTGTTGAATAATAAGCTTTTTTCTTTCATGCTTAGGGTTGTACAAAAAGTGTTTACATTTGTCATTGCGAAGAGCGGACTCGCAGAGTCATCGCGGCGAAGAACGTGCGAAATAATTGAAAAATGAAAATTGGAAAAATAAAATTTTCAATTTGCACTTTCCAATTTGCAATTTTCAATTTCCAATTTCCAATTTGCAATTTCAAATATTATAACTCGTCATGGAGGCACGTGCGCTACGCGTCAATGACGCCTCGCACGTGCTTGATAAGCATGCGTAGCAA
>PEWQ01000065.1 GCA_002780065.1 Candidatus Hydrogenedentes bacterium CG07_land_8_20_14_0_80_42_17 | reverse complement strand
CTCAAAGAGATACCCTTTACAATATTCTGAAAATATTTTGATAATTTTCTCTTGCACTATTTTTCTACTTGCATACAATCAAAATTATGGCACAAGCCAAACCGACACAATTGCAGGATCAGTTCCTTAATAAGTTGAGGAAAGATAAAATACCAATCACTGCTTTTCTCATGAATGGAGTCCCGCTCAAAGGCAAAATCGTTTCTTTCGATTCTTTTGTTGTGCTCTTCGATGTCGATGGCCGTCAGCATCTCGTCTTCAAGCATGCCATCTCCACAATACAGCCGTCTAAGCCAATCGATATTAAAATGGAATCCGATGTTTCGGAAGCAGAAGGGGAATAATAACTGCACAACAGCTTCAAAATTTCTGCCGTAGCCGCGGCTTTACAACTTCCTAATCTTTCCAGAGCAGATATTGAAGATCATCTCGATGAGTTAACACTGCTTGCGGATTCAATCGGAGTTAATATTGTAGACCGCGTTATCCAGAAAAAAAATTCGCCTGAAGCAGCAATGTGGATGGGCCGCGGAAAAATAGATGAGCTAGCCAAAATAATGAAAGAAAAAAAAATCCGGCTAGTCATCTTTGATGATGAGATTTCCAGCGGTCAGATACGAAATATTGAGAAAATAATAGAAGGCAGAGTAATAACTCGAGCGGAATTGATTCTAGATATTTTCGCGTATAAGGCTCGAACTCATGAAGCTAAAATGCAGGTTGAAATGGCTAAACTCGAATTCAGTCTAACAAGGTTAAGACATCTCTGGACCCATCTCGAAGGGCAAACAGGTGGAATCGGAGTTCGAGGCGGAGCAGGCGAAAAACAGATAGAAGTCGATCGTCAGAGTATAAAAGATCAAATCGGAAGGCACAGAAAAAAACTGGATTCTCTGCAGAAAAGAAGAAGTATTCAAAGGAATTTAAGACTTGGTTTTCCTGTAGCCGCCGTTGTCGGATATACCAATGTAGGAAAATCAACACTAATCAATAAACTTTCAAAATCAGATCTCTATGTTGAGGACAAACTCTTTGCAACTCTGGATGCAATGACAAGGCGGACCGAGATTGCACCCGACCGTTTTGTGTTGCTTACGGACACTGTCGGATTCATAAGAAAATTTCCTCCACAATTAGCCGCTTCTTTTCGTTCAACGATTGAAGAAGCTATCGAAGCGGATTTTTTGATTCATGTTGCAGACGCAACACATCCTAATCTCATCGAACAAATAGAAACTGTCGAACGATTCTTAAAAGAGCTCGGAGCAGACGAAAAGAAAATGATTCGAGTCTTGAACAAAATGGACACGATTAAAAAATCGTTAGAATTTCGAAAACGGCTCCCGCCCGGAAATTGGATTCCAATATCAGCAAAAACAGGCGCAGGAATTTTCATGTTAAAAGAATCTATTCTGGATATGTTATAGAAAATACGATGGAGAACTCAGGCGCCTCGCGTCAATGGACGCCTCGCGTCAATGGACGCCTCGCATCAAAGAACGTATGAAATAATTGAAAAATGAAAATTGGAAAAATTAAATTTTCAATTTGCACTTTCCAATTTGCAATTTGCATTTTCCAATTTGCACTTTCCAATTTGCACTTTCCAATTTTCAATTTGCACTTTTCAATTTGCACTTTCCAATTTGCACTTTCCAATTTGCAATTTCCAATTTGCAATTTGCAATTTGCACTTTCCAATTTTCAATTTGCACTTTTCAATTTGCACTTTGCAATTTGCATTTTCCAATTTGCACTTTCCACTTTTCAATTTGCATTTTCCAATTTGCACTTTCCAATTTGCAATTTCAAATATTATAACTCGTCATGGAACCACAGGGTAGCTTCTAATCCCTAAGAACAAACTGAACAATGACTCTTCGTTCTTCGGTTCTTCCGGGACGCGGTTCATAAAGCCAACGGCGGACTGAACCCTCAGCAAGCCTATCCAGTTCATTATATCCCGACGAGACAGCCATTCTTACTTTAGCTACTCTGCCGTCAGCTCCGACAGTGACATAAAATTTCGGGCTCGCCTGAACCCGCTCGCGCTCAGCCCATTCCGGATATTCAGGCAAGGGTTTGTATATTATTCGCCGAGGGCCATAGTCAATTCTTCCCTCACCATCAGCATTAGGTTCACCGCCGGGGCGCGCCGATTCGGGTGCGTTCGGATCAACTAAAGGCCCCGCAGAAACCGGCTCAGTGTAAGGCCGATGCTCCATAGTTCTTCCGCTTTGAGGCGTTGTAGGTTCAAGTGTCATCGGCTTGGAAGGAACATTTATAACTCCTCGGTTGTATCCTCCGTTAGAACTCGACGTCGGCATTTCAGGCCGACTCACCCCTCCTGACCTCAAGCCTCTCGCACTTCCTGACGGATTATTTTCTACCGATGAACCGAATCTTTGAGCTTCAGTAAATCTATCTTGAGGCCTCAAAATGCCTTCGGGAGCCTCTGGAGCCGTTAAAGAAGCCCGATATGATCCGCTTCGTCTGTTTGTCGCTTCCGCTGCCGCTTGATCCTGAAGCCGATTCATCTCCTGTGAAGTATGCTCACCCAAAAAAACTCTGTTTGCAACCGACTGCGGAGCCTCTAAATTTTCTCTACCTCGTATAGGCAATTCTCTTTCAGGATTTGGGTGCAAACGGTCAGGAGCAACTCTTACGTCTCCTGTAGTCGGAATCGTGAGCCCGTGTTCAGACCGAGTAAAAATCTCATCCTTTGAATAATTCGAAAAATAACTTTCTCCTGGAAAAACCCGGTAAGTGACTTCAGAATAAATCCATTGCACGGATTGAACAGGCTGATGCGCCGGAACAAAAAAATTCAGAAAGAAAAAAATACCGTGAAAAAAAATCGAGATTAAAAAAGTGAATGGGAGAATTGAATCATCCCGCTCAAAAGCCGGATTTCGCATTAGAAAATGCTCCACGCTATTTTCCTTGTTTTCTATCTGTCTGCATTGTTGCTACATTCAATGATGTAACTCCAACTTCTCTTGCAATATCCAGTAGCGCTACAACTCCGCCATGATAAGCATGCTCATCTGCTCGAATCAAAAGCGGCCTTTGCAAATCAGAGCCTGAATACAATTCTTTAAGTTTTGAAGGAAGGTCCTGCAGAGACAACTCTTTGCCTTGAAGAAAAATCCGCTCGCTGCTTGTGAGCTCTATTACGACAACCTCTCCTTCTACCGGAGTAGAAGAAGCTGTCTTTGGCAGTTTTACTTCGATAGAGGTGTGCTGAACGAAAGAAGATGAGAGCAAAAAGAAGAGCAGGAGATTGAAAACAATATCGATCATAGGAGTCATATCGATCGGTGCGCGTTGAGAATAGGCAGCGCCGGCGTATTTAAATCTCATTGCCTTGTCCAGGTCTATGCTGAAGATAATGAACTAGCTCTGCTGATGAATGTTCCATAGCAATCGAAAACTTTTTGACTTCATTGTTCAGGTATGCGTGAACCAATGTCGTCGGAATTGCAACCATCAGTCCAAAAGCTGTTGTAAGCATTGCTTGCCAAATTCCATTTGAAAGTACATGGACGTTGACTACTCCGGTAGTTGTAGCCGCAATCGCGGAAAATGTTACGATCATTCCCAAAATAGTTCCCAAAAGTCCTAATAGAGTCGCGACATTTGCAATAGTAGCCAGTGCGTACAGGTGACGCTCTAATCTGGGAATTTCTTCCAGTCCTGCAACATCTACCGCATCTCTAATTGTCTCGCTATCCTTGTCCATATTTTTCAGAACAGTCTTTAGAACATGAGCTACTGGGCCTTTATCCTCGTCGCAACGGGCCATTGCTTTGTATACAAGTTCATCGGCAAGAAGAGTTTTTATATCGGCAAGAAGTCGCCTATGATCGGTCTTTGCTCTTCGAAAATGGTATAGCCTTTCGATAGAAATCGCAGCGGCAACTACCGAACTGAAAAGAATAAAATGCATCACGAATCCGCCGCGAGTGTAATATTCGCCAATACTTTCAGCACCAGCGCTTGCATCACTAATGCTTGACGCTGATTCCGCTGAAGTATTTTTATTTTCAGAGCCGGCAGGTACTGATGATGTCTCTTGAGAAAACGCAGGCATTATAGAAAAGAAAATCAAAAAAATAATTGAGGCGAGAATAAATTTGGAACTTATAGCTATGAGCCGGTTCATAAGAAAATCTCCTTAATTGCTTACTTGGTAAATAACGATGCCGGCGCCTATTCCTAAAGCCCACCAAAGCCATTTAGGCATCTTGTTATTTGTTGATCTGCTCGAGTAACCCTGCAGAGGGCTTTCAGATGCAGTTGCCGTTGAGTTCGATTCGATAGATGACGTAGCAACCGGAACCACTTGAGGCGAGCCTGGATCAGGAGCTGTTCGCACCGGTGCTCCATAAGATGTCGGAGCGGTAGTGGTTGAAATAGTTCTTGGAGTGCCTACTACTACAGCAGTATCAACTCGAATTTCATCGCCCGCGGCAAAAACTGATATCGGCATAAATACCAATATCATCGAGATCGCAATCAACCTTTTCATCTTCTCACCTCTTGGATTCAAGCTCTTCAATGAGACGTTTCGCCTCGTCTGAATACTCTGAATATCTATCGGCGATTTCTTTCAGTATATTGAGAGCATCTGTCTTTTGATTCTGCCCCATGAATGCTTTAGCTAAAGCAATTCCTGACGCAGGCCGCAGAGCATTGTCGGAATAGAGCGGAGATCTGTAAATAAATTCGAGCTGTATTCTGGCTTGAGTAAATTTTTTGCGCTCAAGCAATAATTCTCCTAACGCAAGTTTAGCTTCAAAAAGTATGCTCTTATCCGAAATCTGAGAAACAGCTTTCTTCAACAAGGAAATGGCAGTATCTATTCGACCTGCATTTCTTGCGATAAGTCCCATTCGCAGTTTAGCTTCAGCAGAAATCGGATCATCGGGCGCAGATTTTATTAGGGCTTCATAACTATTCAAAGCTGATGCGGAATCCATAATTCGATTTGCCAAGACCAAAGCAGAGCGTCTTCCATAGATGGAAACTGAATACGTATCTCTCGCAATCTTCAATGCTCTGACCGCGGCTTCAGTCTCTCCTCTATCAAATCGCAATTCACCGATAGAAAAAAGAGCTTCAGGTGTGCCGGCGCCGTCATTCTCAGCAACCTTTTCAAAATTGCGCAAAGCTCCATCATCATCGCCGAGCTTCTGTCTCAACCTTGCGGCATCCATCAAAGCCTCTTCAATAAGACTGGAGTTGGAAATAAGTTGAGCGGCAGATTCATAAGACTCTGCCGCTTCACTGCTCTTCCCTATCTCCTCAAGAGTTCCTGCGGCATTTAATAACGCCTCTTCATAATCGGCGCCGCCGAGCCGCCAAGTCTCGAGATATAATTCTCTCGCTTCGTTGCTCATTCCGAGACTCCGCAGACTTTCGGCTTTATTGAAGAGCGCATCGAGAGAAATTTCAGTGTCGGTAGAATTTTGTATTACCTCAGTGAAATAATTAATCGCCTCATTGTAATCTTTCATGCTGAATGCGGCATTTCCAGCTCGCAATAATGCAGAAAGTTTTTTATCGCTTCCAGGCAGGTCTGCAGAGGCTCTAAATGCCTCAATCGATTTTGCCCATAATCCAAGCTGATACCTTGAAAAACCAATCCAGTACCATGCGTCGTCGAGCAATTCATTCGCGCCGAGTTTCTGCACAACATCGATAAATTGCAGAAAATCCTTTTCGGCTTCGCTGTAACGGGCAAGCTGATAATACACCAATCCGCGCTTGAAGAGCGCTTGATTAGCATCAACTCCGCCAGGGAATTTTTCTATAACCCGGCTGTATTCTTTCAAAGCTCCATTCAAATCACCCTGAGCTTCAATCAATTCCGCATTTCCTCTGATTGCGCCGGCAAGCGCCGGAGATCTTCGCTCTTCCATGCTCTTCATTATTTCTCGAAACGATGCGGCATTCCCCGATGCCTTCAAAGCCTCGAGCCGAAGAATTTGTATACGGTCGATAAGCTCTGCATCATCAGTAGCTCTCTCCGCAACTTTCAGAAAAGCGTCCGCGGTAGAAAATCTGCTTGCGCGCAATTCGAGCTGACCGAGCATATATCCTGCCTCAGCAATAAGAATTTTATTCAGATGAAGCACTTCCGAAAAAAATTGACTGCTCGCAGCGTCATCGTTCATTTCGAAATATAAAAGTCCAAGTTCATAATTTGCTTCGGCAAGGCCAATCTCAGAATTCTCTGTCTTCAAAAAGCGTTTCCAAATTTCGATGGCGGCATTTTTCTTTCCAAGAGTTGAATAAAGCAAAGCCGCTTGCTTCAAGGCTTCACTGCGCCTTGAGCTCTGAGAAAATTTTGCATCAAATTCTGCCAGCTCTTTTACTCCGGCTTCCGTATCTCCGGATTTAATCCTTGCCCATGCACGCCAATAACTTATCTCGTCGGAAAAAGATAGCTGAGGTTTAGCATCTAACGCTCGAGTATAAAATTTTATTGCATCAATAAATTGCTTTTGACGAAAGAGAATGTCTCCGGTTAGCGCATCTGCTTTTGCCGAAACCTCGGTGCCGGGATAACTCGAACTGACTGCGGCAAGAGCGCCTGCGGCTTCGTTTTCCAATCCTGCCTGCCATTGCGATGCGGCCGCCATATATGCAGCTTCTGCTTTCAGCGGCAGCTCCGCAGAATCAGAAACGTCTTTGAATATTTTGACCGCTTCCAAAGGACGATTCGTCTTTAATAAAGATTGAGCCTCGAAGTATCTGGCTTTTAAGCTCGAGGGATTTGACGGATATCTTGCAGAAAAATCACTGAATGCAGACCGCGCTTCAGCCCAGAGCCCAGAATTGTAAAGACTCATCGCAAGTTCAAAGCGAGCCGAAACTGCTTTGGGATCTTCAGAATGTTTCTTTAAAAAATTCCGATATGCTTCTATCGCGCCTGAATCGCCGACTAGCTCCAATGCTCGTGCAAGCCCGTATCTGGCTTCTGCTATTCGCGGATGATTCGGATATTCATTTATGAATTCATGGTAGTAAACTATTGCAGACTGCGGCATATTTGTGTTCATCATCTGCCGAGCGAAATCGAGTCTCAAATCTGCTTCGCGATCTCTGCCTTGCCCTTGACACGGCACTACCATTAGTAATACTGCGGCAATAACCGATGCTGCTAATTTTGTTATGCGTATCGAATTCATTATTACTATTTTATCTGCAATAAACAAGCCATGCT
>PEWQ01000034.1 GCA_002780065.1 Candidatus Hydrogenedentes bacterium CG07_land_8_20_14_0_80_42_17 | reverse complement strand
ATCGTAATCCCATGTCTTTCCGTTCGGGTCAGTCACAAGATCGAGCAGACCATACTGATCGTAAGTAGTAGTAGTCGCAGGTTTTCCGGGCAGAGAATATGATGTCCGAAGCCCGAGCAAATTGTATTCGGAATTTTCCTCTGAGCCGTCCGGATGCCGTATTTTCGTTAGCCTGTAATACGTGTCATACGAATATTGCATTACTTCACTGAGAGCATTAGTCTCAGCAAGAATTATTCCTCTTGCATCGAACACAAAATACTTAATTCTGCTGTCAGGCAGGATTTCGGTGGTCTTGAAGCCATTCTGGTTGTATTCCCAGCGATATATGGCGCCGTCAGGCATAGTCTTCGAAGTCATTCGTCGATTACCATCATAAGTGTATGTTGTAGTTTCACCATACGGATCAACTTCAAAAAGGAGGTTGCCGTCAGCATCAAAAGTTTGGAACCATTTATTGCCTCTGGCATCGGTATGAATATTAGTGCGTGGAGTTCCGTCGGATGGTGTTGAAGTATCGTATTGAAATTCCTGAACGCCACCGACCTCGTCGATGCGCCGAATCACTCGCTTGCCGGAGTAAATGTAGTGTCTGATACCTCCATTTGGAAAATTGATTTGAGAGAGTCGGGCGGCGCTGTTATATGAATATTCGGTAATTTGATTTTCAGGAGCCGACACGCGCGACAACAATCCACTTATGTTGTATTCATACGAGAAGACTCTGCCGGTGTGATCCGTGATACTAGTAATTTTTCCATTTGAAGTTGTAATTGTATAGGTTCGACCTGCGGCATCGACAACCGATGTTGGATTCCCCTTTTCGTCGCGATTGATAATTAGGGCGTTGCCTTCCGGTGTTGTGATTGAGGTAAGGTATTTGGTTGACTTGCTAAAGTGGTATTCGAGTCGTGAACCTGCTTCAACAAAACTGTAATCAGTATCAGAAGCAATTAATCGACCGAGTGTGCCTGGAGAGGAAGTAGGTGAAACCGGAGAATAAAAAATATTAGTAGAAGCTTTGAATGTTCTGATCGTTCCATCTGGTAGATAGATCGTATAATAAACTTCAATAATTTCGATGGGACCATTATCAACAGCACCAGCCGGGGCGCCTTGATCAGCGAGCATCAGTGGTTCGGTTGAAATTGCAGATTCTTTTGAATCTTCAACGAGCAATAATGGATAGTCGCTTCGAATTGATTCTATTCCATTTTCTTGTTGTCTCGAGTTATTAAAATTGTATACGAGTTGAATTTGATTTTTTTTCTCGTTTTCTATTTGAAGTTTTGCTACTGAAGGTGAAAGTAGTGATGATGGTAGTGACACGAATCTTGGCACGTATCTTTTTGTCGTAAAAACGCTGATTCTGGAATTGAAAATTGTGTGCCAGCCTTTTCCAAAAAAACCGTCACTTAGTTGTTGACTACGATAAGTTCTGATAAGCCGAAATTCAGGTTCAAGCCCCGGTACATATAAATCACGCAAAACATGAACTAGCGCGCCGTTTACTATTTCGATATGATTCTCACACGGTGGTGGCTCTTCAGATGGAGGTGGATTCGACAATGGAGTTGGATGTTCTTCTCCTGCCTGCGCAAATACAACAAAAGTAAGAAGCATTCCTAACACAAAGCAGAAGCGTTTCAAGCGTATCATCTTCGCACCTCTATCTCTTCCAGAAGACGACTCTTCTGCCAGACATCACTTGTGACCCCATCGAGCACAATTAAATATTTCCCGGAAGGAACAATAGCCTCAGCATTATCTTTTCCGTCCCAATTCAAGGAGTATTCACCGAAATCGTGCGGCATATTTGTAGCGAGTGTTCGAATCAACATTCCATCTTTTGCACGACGAACAGTTATTGAAACAAGTCCTGAATCTCCGTGAAAATACCACAATGTCACGCTTTCACCTATATCAGGATTGAAATAAGTTTTTGGAGTCAAAGTCTCCCCGGCAATCTGATATCTTGGCAAAGCGATCAACGCATTGAAAGGAAAGCCCTGTCCCTGGAACGACCAAGTTGTTCCTTCGAGGTGGAATGAGCCATTGTCACGGCGGCCATCCCATACTGCAACCTGATTTCCAGCTCCAACAGCTTCGCTATCGAGAAGATGCCGCACTACATTTGTCTCGGCATCGTTTATTGTAATAGACATCAAAACAGGTCTGGCAGTAAAGTAGTATGTAAGCGCTTTCTGACGGCTTCCGATGTAAAGATCATTTACGGAATATCGATCGTTGAAACCGAGAAGCATACGATCATCGACCTTCTGAATCGAAACTTCTCCTTTTTTATCCTGAACTTTAACTTCGACTCTAAAAACGTCTAGTCGCGTCTCACCGGCATCATTCGTGCCGTCCCAGACGAATGTTCTCGAATAAATGCCTGGTGCCGAGGCTTCATCCAATGTTACTGTTCTGATAGCTGTGCCGGAATAATTACGTATTATCACTTTGATTACCGCTGTGTTATCGCCAGGTTCTGTGTCCACGAGCACATCGAAGGTAATGACTGAGGTCTCTCCGATCAGAGGATTGATATAGCTCGGTTCGATTGATACATTCCTCACCATCTTCGAAGTGTTAGTCTCGCCCGTGGTGCCATTTTGTTGATATGAGTAGAGCCAATTTGAAGAGTTATTTGAAGAGCCTTGAGGATAAATTCGTTCAAGAGTAAGATTATTTGGCCCTCTTACATTACTCGCACCCCACGTTGAAGAGTAATTAACTTCATCTACAATGAGTCCTGTCGGATCTGAGATTATTGCTTGATCCGTGATCTCGCCAAGTATGTTCTGAAACTGAATGCCGGGTGCACTATCGCCATAATTAATACCGGTGCCCGGCGCCCCCTGTGCCGCGGAGTCGCTTCGCTTTAAGACGAGATAGCCGTCGGCAAAGATTGTAGTGCCGTTCGGAATTACAAAAATGTCTTCGCCATCGCCGAATCGCCAGCCCGAGAGATCGAGGTTTGTTATGCCGTAGTTGTATAATTCAACCCATTCTTCGTTTGGCTCTGCTCCTGCCGGGTCGTACATAATTTCGTTGATTACCAATTTCGTGTCGATCTGAACTACAGAAACCTGTTGCGGAGTATCAGGTGCCGCAAATCTTCCAATGTTGTTCGACGCGTCCTTTGCCTCGATGTAATACTCTAGCATCGGAGTATCTACATCGCTTCCCGGAATTACGCCGTCCCAGGTGCTTCCTGCAATGCGTGACATTGTGATCTCGGAGTAGGTTGTGTTCGGTGGAATACGGTACCGCGTCTTCACACTTTCGGTAGCAATGTCTTTATCCACATTATCCGTAACCGTTGAGTGAACGCCAACATCACGGTGCCAGGCAACTCGTGACGGAGGCGTATGTGTGATCAATGGCGGTAGCGTATCAACATCGTTCACCGCCCGCGGTGTGCCGCCGCTCGCCTGAGAGCTCCCCCAGTTCGTGTAATCCTGACTCGATTTTCCGGAAAATTTGCGTGATAAACTCTTCGGTTCCGCTCCGCCCCAATTCGTGTTGTATCCAATTTGATCGATAAGCTGAGTGTCGGTTCGCAACGTTACGGTATCTCCTGAATTCGAAAGATTGAGTGACGGCACGCTGGCTCCGTATATTAAGTCTACATTTCCTCCAGCCGAGGTAACGCTGTATCCCAGAACAAAATACCCCTTTGCCGGGATTGTAGTGCTCTCAGGAATGCGGAAGATCGCAATATTGTCTTCGAATAGCCACGAGGCAATTGCGATTGGAGTATCCGTTGGGTTGTAGAGCTCTACCCACTCGTTTGCCGGTTCTGAACCGGATGGATCAAACATAATCTCGTTGATCTGAATGTTAGTTCCAAGCGGGGGAGGGTACTCATATCCTTGCGTCACAACTGTGACTTCATTAGATGTATCGCCGCTAACACCGGCAACATCCACAGCTTGCACCTCATACTGGTATTCTGTTCCGACAGTTACATTCGTATCCGAATAGTTTATTGTAGGCGCGATTCCGAGAAGAGAATATTCCACCGAAGCAGTTCTGCGATATATCCGAAAGTTTGATATTGGAAATGAGCCTGATGTTGCAGTATCCCACCGGAGATCATTCTGAAATGGATTGCCGGCAACAGTTAGGTTTTGCGGGGTACCGGGTTTGATGTATTCAGCCGCACCAAGATCGGTTGCAAATACATCGTCGAGGTACAGATGGTCGAGGCTTTCCAAACTCCCCCCCTCCCGTTTTGCTTGAATCCGCAACTTTGCTCCAATAGCCCCCGGGGGTGCAACAAGCGTGTCGCTCTCGAAGAGCGTCCACGCATCGAAAGTATCGAATGCTTCTTCGATACTCGAAGTTGCAATGAGCGTATCGGTTTCATTGAACCAGTCAAATTCGAAACGCAACCGGTACGCATCTGGAGTTAACTGATAATTATTCTTTCGAGCCCATGCACCAATTCGATACCCTCGACCGTATTCTACATCTGGAGAATACTCGTCTTTATTCGTCTCCACGCCGCGAGCATACGAAGTTGTTGGAGCTTGCAATTTCTGCGCTTTTGCGCCCGAGTGAAGCGGATTGCTCGTTTGCCTCACGTAATTATTTGTTGTGCTATTGAGCTTAGTCCAGCTTTCCGCGTCGTCGGTCACAAGTGGCCCGGTCCACTTTTCAAAGCTCGGATTTGCAACGAGATTATTCAGTCGGAATGCGGCGGGCTCGGAAAAATCCGAAAAAATATCTGTAATATTCGAAGTTCGAGTCCGCCAGAAGAGAACCGAATCTGCAGGTGTCGGCAAACCGGTGGGAAGCCGTTGCATCGTCTCTGTCGAGAGATCCGAGTCTTCTGCGAGAATCGAATTAAAACTCGAATCGGCAGAAATCTGGAGGTGATACATTGCCTGCGGAGAGGCATTTGTATCGTTATGAAGCCATGAGAAGACAGGAAATATATTTGTCGTTTCAGAATTGTCAATTGGCGACAAAAGCGTTGGCGGATTCGGTCTTGGATTCGGAGATGTGAGATCGAGGAGTGCAATGCGATCAAAACTTTGTTGTCGGCCCGAGGTCGTACCGGTAGTGCGCCGCCATCGTAAAAGCACTTTTGCTTTTACTGCATCTGCCGGAGCGGTATCGAAAAGTGTCTTCAATTCCCATGAGCTTTGAGAAGACAGATCAAGATCAGTGGCAGTGCCGATTGAAATGAGACTATCGGATGAATTATACCATTCGATATTGAGTTCGAGCCGATTGTCTATCCACTCAGTGCCGGAGGCATACCATCCGACCTCGAGTTTGTATGAGTGCCCTTCTACAACAGATGCAAATTCATTATTACGCAATGTCCGTCCGGAATACGAAAGAGTTGACGAAGTACTCCGAAAAGTTTTCGAATCGTCCATAGCAGGATCGGTAGTAGAGCCATAAGTAGAGCCGGTAGCAGTGTATGTCCATTTCAAAGTTGCACCCTCAAACGACGGGTCATGCGACGAAACGGTTAGGATACCATAGTTGTAGGATGCGTAGGTGATAGGAGCAAAGATGATTAATGATACGAATAAAGAGATAACAAAAAGTATGCGTTTAAAAACAACAGTTGAGTTGAATGAGACATATCTATAGCTACGTACAATTATATCGCTTGTCTGCATACAAAGAAGAATAATGCATAATCCTTTTTACATCAACTTTTTTTTTACAATAGAAAAGTCATTGATTTTACAATCTGCGTAGAAGATGTGAAAAACGTCTACCGTTTAATGTAACATTGCAACTTCAGACTTCCTGAACTCAATGCGAACCGCAATGGCACTTTTCCCGGATTAAGTCACGCGAGAACGTAAACCATTTTCGCTCCTGTTTCCGGATGGCAGAATTTTCGCTCGGTCAGTTCCTTCATGAGTGAGGCGATGGCCTTGTCGTGAACAGGGCTTGCCATTCTGTGAATTCGGATCGTGAGCGTACCAGCGGTCTCGTCAGGCTCGATATCCGCCGACGATACGAACAGCTCCCGAACCAGCGCGCGCGCTTCGTCCTCCTTCGCCAGATGTCGCCTCAGAATGGCCACCATTGCCGTCTCGGCGCGATATGCGATCATCTTCACCGTGTCCGCCAGTTGCTTGTTCAATGGCAACAGCCGCGTAGGTCGTTGATTTTCCGGTAGCAAATCCAGCGTCACTTTTTTCTCCGTCTTTGCGCGTTCGGCGCGGAGTTGCTCCAGGTCAACTTGCGCTGCTTGAATATCCTGAACGTAATCGGCCTTTTTTTGAATGTCGGCGCCATCCTCACGACTTTCTTCCGCCCCAAGTTTTGCCTGGAGTTTCTTCACGCCGCGGTAAGAGATTTTGACGGCCTTGTTGAGAGTGCTCCATGCTGGGTTAATAACCAAAAGTGTGCTCGGAAGAGCCTCGGCGCCGTACTGCACAAGTCCATCGATTTCATAGTGTTCCATCATGTAGGCAAAGAAGTTTTCCTGACACCACCTCGAAAACATCCGGCCCGCGATGATCGTATTTCCCAGGCGCCGCGCAGTGCAGATCACTGCGGTCTGATGACCGGTTGCTGTCAGACGGCGAATCTCCACGACTGGAATGGACGCCTCACCCGCCGTCAGCGTCGTCGCTCGCATCGCCAGCTGCATGCATGTATTTCCGCCGCCGGGCACGGGGACTTCATTTTCGATGAACTCGTTTTCCGGCCAGACATCCCTGACGTTCTTTCGATAGGTGATGGCGCCGACACGGCTTTCCCAGAGCGCGGATAGCAGACTGTGTGTCGCGCCCTCACGATCAAATACGATTACAAATTTATGCAGAAGCGGATCGGCTTCCAGTTCCGTCGGTGACGGCTGCCGAGGAACGGAAGTCAACAGGTCCGGTAGAATATCGTTCAGCAGCGTATTCGCGAGACCATCGGTAACGGCTTTGGAGACAACAAAGAAAGGGCGGCCAAGCGCGTCGTTAACCCAATAGTCCGTAGTTCCGCGCAGACAAAGCAATTCACGAGAAACATAACGACGCGGTAGCACAGCCGTGCTTCCGTGATACACACGAACATGCCCGTCGACGTAAAGGTAACCGGCCTCATCGGGATCGTCGTTCATCCATGTTTTCGAGAGTTCTTTCATCCATGCTTCCGGGGTTCCCGTGTGAGCCATCTCGGTGATTTTCTCTCGCAGTGTTCGCACCTCGGGCACGCGATCGAGCCCGATCACTTTTCCAAATTCTCCCGGTGAAATATGCCTGAGGCCTTCCGGACGGCGTATACGCCCAAGCGCCATGAACGCAATCGTCATAAGAATGTGAAGGCAGCTATAAAACCCCTTCGGCAGATGGACATGCTTGTCGATCCCGCTCAAGAGCCCATTGTCGCACAATGCGGGCAACCCGGTCAGAAGACCGCCCATGTCCACGTCACGAGAATGTTCGAAATGAGCCGTCGCGCACTTCGCGAGGCCCAAGGCCGCCGCCACGCGTTCATCCACACGCGTGCATGCCGTTCCCATGCCTGCCGCCGCAGAAGCGTCTACATGGCTACGTTCCGATTTTGTCGTGCCGGTACCGACGATGTCTCCGAAATTTCCTTTTGATGTTTTTTTTTGACGGCATTGCGTTTCACCGCCTTGCGAATTGTCGATTCCCCAATGCCGGTGTGTTTTGCGACATCGGATACGCTCATTCCGTCGGCAAAGAGACTGGCGCAATTCGCGATATTTTCCGGCGTCATCACGCGAGGATTTTGTCGGCTACGCGCGCGAAAAAAAGAATCGGGGCCTTTATTTCGTAGACGGCTTGTCCAGTTCATGAGCGTGCGATGCGGAATGCACAAAGGCTCGCTCTCCAGATCGCACGGACGAACATGGCCGTTCTCCATGAGCGACGCCAGAATGAATCTGCGTGACCGTTCGTCCCCAACCGGATGGGAAAAGTAGTTATCGCTACCGACAAAGTAAGTGACGCGCCCCTCTTTGTTCAAAATGCTCAATATATCGCCGATTCTCGTTGAACCTTCTGGAAATCCCGGCAGCAACAACTGCGGTAGCATGGCAAAATTCCTCCTTTGAAATGTCGAATGACTTCGTGAAGTTTGCCATGCCGCCGATACATTTGATACGGCAAAAAGTGCCTGCGGCGCTTCCGGGGCGTTGCGCGGAACTACGCTGATTTCAGAATGAGCTCAGGAAGTCTGAACTTCGAACAGTAATCGGTGAACGCCGAACGCTGAACGTTGAACGCCGAATGGTGCGTTATTTGATGGTGATATGTTCCCCAGGTTATTTTGCTTGTCGTATGGGAAGATCAAAGATGCGGAACACACCGATATCAGCGCCGCTGTTGCCGCCGAGCTTTTGCGGCCTCGACGAAAGGTGCCCGTCGAACGTCTCGACCGTAAAGATCGCTTCCTCTTCCGCATACGAGACGATCACTGTGAGACAGCCCTCAAACATTTTTCCGTAGTCGGCGTACCGGATCGTGATCGGTACCGGGCCAAGCTCGATATACGTCACGCCTGCGTTCGGATCGAATCCGCAGCCGTCGTTGTCGTATCGCTCGGGGACGCGACCGGATGGATACTCAACCAACACAACGTACGACTGATTTGCTGATATGAATTTTGTCATAATACTCTCCTTCTTTTATTCAACCTTTACCGGCAATGTATAGACTTCAATTTAATTGTAACAATAGTTTTATGCAATTTCGTTAAAAAAGCTATTCCATTTATTATATTTTTGGGAAAGCACGGGTACATCGTGAGCCACCTCCAGAGATGACAGAAGAACCTGCCGCAATTGAAGGAGGCCGTTGGCCGAGTGAAATTGCGGCAGGTAGAACGCTAAAATTAGTATGTTTTGGGAGGGCTACATAGTCTTTATTGAGAACCAAAGTCAACGAGCTACGACCGCCTCTTTCCAAAAGGTCTTCCGGGCGAGTCGGTTTGAAGCGAGCCAAGAAAGCCGGGAACAACAGTGCGTTCTCAGAAACTCAAGTACGTGTGCGACACGAAGTTCAATCTCTCAATCCCTATTTCAAGACACCTCTTCCACGAAAACACTTGGATATGGTGGTCGAACCCGAGAATTACTGGGGAGATCTCACTGCGGCGGAAATGGATCGCCTGCGACAAATTTTGAAGGGAAAAATATGACTACACAATACAGACAGAAGCAGGCAAAATTGCAACCAAATCAATCACAAAAAGGAGATAAATTGCCATGCTCACTGTCTGCGCTGTCTGTGAAAAGTATTATAGCAGGATTCGGCCAATGAACCACAAATTTGATCTTCGAGATCATATGGTTCGTTATGCTCTGGTCAATAGTCTAAGAGCTACGGCTCATCATTTTTCATGCTCACGAAACACCGTAGCCAAATGGGTTCACCGCTGGAAAGCTGAAGGAATGTCTGGACTTCAAAAGCGAAGCCGTGCGCCGAAAAGCTACGAAAGGATCGACGAACCGTTCAATCAGATCCTGAATTCTTGTATCAAGAAGCGCTAGTTCAGAAGCAATAGGAGCAACAATGCGG
>PEWQ01000017.1 GCA_002780065.1 Candidatus Hydrogenedentes bacterium CG07_land_8_20_14_0_80_42_17 | reverse complement strand
TAAAAATTATTTTGAAATATTTTTTTCTCAATTTTGTGCCTGACTCTGCGGCGTTATTTTATGGTGCCCGACCTCGACGTCTGATTCTGTAAACTCCGATTATCTCCCGGACATTTATCATCTGTCCGCCGCATTTCGGACAAATCACTCTCTCCTCCGATTGTGAAATAATTGAAAAATGAAAATTGGAAAAATAAAATTTTCACTTTGCACTTTGCAATTTCAAATTTTTAATAACATTGCAAAGGGAGACGCCTTGGAGGCACAGATACCATCGTCTGTGCTTGTGACCAATAATAACACCTTCATCGAGAGAGGGAAAATAGAGTAGATAGTTTTAAAAATATTTTAACAACTTAATACCTGTTCCCGAATAATCTTTTCAGATAACAAATACAGCAAAGTTCCTGAAATAATATCCACTGAAAGTTTTAGAATCACAAAGTGAATGGAAAATAAATCGCTCAGAAAAAACCACATGCTCATCACAACGCAACCTGCAATTATCGCAAACATTTGCCTCAATAATTTTTTACCTTCGAATCTTCCTATACGGTTTCGCATTGCAATAGCAAGCATAAACGTCTGCAAATAGCCTGCAATAGATGCAGAAAGCGCAATTCCAAAAGCGCCTAATTCGAAATAAAGCGCCAGAAGATTTAAAATTATGTTTACGCATACTGATACTATTCCGAACTTGACCGGAACTTTAGGTTCTTTTCGCGCATAAAAAGCCGGCGCAAGAATTCTGTTCAAAGAAAAAGCAGGTATTCCGAATGAATAGGCAGAAAGCGCAAAAGCGGTCTTCGCAATATCCGAAGATGTAAATCTTCCGTAGCCGTAAAGCGCTTCGACAATCTCTTTTCCCAAAAAAATCAATCCAACTGCCGCAGGAATCGCGTATCTGCTCGAATAAGACATGCTCGTGCTAAGCGTTTTTCTGAACTCAGACACATTGTCACCGGCAAACGATCTCGAGAGCGAAGGCAAAGCAACAGTACCAAGGCTCACTGCAATCAAACCGAGCGGAAGATGCATAATCCGATAACTGAAGTTCAAAAATGCAATCGCACCATCCTCGCTCAGAGATGCCATAAACGTGTTTACAAGCACATTTACATTCGTAGCAGAAACTCCAATTACTACCGGCACCGCGAGTTTAAGCATTTCTAGAATATCCGGCCGTCTCCAAAAATTAATGAGTTTGATATGACCAATAGATTTCAAATACCCGGGTGCGAGAAATAAAACCGTTGCCGCGCCGCCAAGTAGCGCTCCGAATGCCATTCCTAAAATTGGAGGATCTGTAATTCTAGATAACTGCCATCCGAAAATAATGAAAACAATATTCAATACTGCAGTTGAGACTGCCGGAACAAAAAATTTATTCTCGGCATTCTGAATAGCTTGAAAAAAAGCGGCAATTGAGATTAAGGTTAAAAATGGAAAGAGCCATCTAGTCAAAGATACGGTTAAATTAAATTTAGAAAGATCCTCCGCAAAGCCAGGCGCAATAAATCTGCAAAGAGGAAAAGCTAAAAAAATTCCAATTATTGAAATCGCCGCAGATGCCGTCAGAACCATGCTGAATACTGCATTAGCAAAATTACAAGATTCTTTTTTGCCTTTCTTTTCTCTAATGCCTACATAAGTTGGAAGAAACGCGGCTGAAGCAATATTTTCGGCTAGAATGTCTCGAAAAAAATTAGGGAGTCTAAATGCTACAACGAAAGCTTGAGTCGCAGGAGAAGTTCCGAAAAGAAAAGCGAAAGATTGTTCTCTGAATAATCCGGTAAGTCTTGAAAAAAAAACTCCGACGCTCATCAAGATTGCGTTCTTTCCAAGTCCCCGTTTTTTTTCAGTCACATCATTTCTCCAGCTCTTTGTTCAGGACCACGTAATCAGGGTAACGAAGGCATCCATGAAGTACGAATGTCAGGCTGCTCCGACGGCAGAATTTCTTTTTTCTCGGCAAAGTCTGCTGTCCGCGGCATCGAGAAGTTCTTTCCAACTCAGTTCTTCACTGCTCGAGGCTTCCGCCGAAATAAAATGTATTGAAATTCCCTGATAACTGCCGACACTGGAAGCTGAAACAACCCGGATTATTTCATCGCTCAAGCTGTCAATATTTTCTTTCACTCCAACTGCAAACCTAGCTCCATCCAATCTTGCAAGAACAGCTTTTCTTCCGGCAAAACTATCTATAACAGTAGCAATTCTTCGGAGATATGAATTCGATTCTTTGCGTCCGAATTCTGAAACTATTTCTTCGAAGCCTTCCGCTTTAAATATCGCCACACTTACAGGAGATGTCATGGCTAGCATTCCGAGCCGCTTCAAAAACCCTGTCTCATTCAAGAGCCCGGTAACATTATCAGTTTCTGCCGCAGTGCGGGCTAACTCGAGTTTGTCCGCTATTTCAAAAACAGGCATTACAACTTCTGAAATACTTTTTACAATCTCACATGACTCTTCATTAAAAGCATTTCTATCGTTGCTCCCCAGAATAACAACACTTCTAGGATTTTCAGAATTTCCTATTGAAAATGCTAAAAATGATTCGCCATCTTCAATAGGTATTCTTCGTCTATCTTTTTTCGAAACTATCACAGGCTTTCTTGCCAGAGCCGTCCAGCCTAAGAGTCCTCCGTCGCGCGGTACTTCCGATTCGCGTAGAGTGCATCCAGCTACAGATTCTATTGTGAACTTTTCTTTTTCACATCGAAATGCCGCCGCTGAAGTCGCACCGGTTCTGGAAATAAAAATCGAAAATAATTTTTCCCAAACTTCTTCTACTCCGTCTGCAAGCACAAGTTCATTCAAATACTTAATCAGCTCCCGCTCTTTTTGAGAATTGTCCATAGCTTCAGCCGCGCGATATGTGCGAAGTAACGAGCCGCCAAGATTATTCACTACCTCGTCAAGTATGCCCTCGAGTCTGTCATCAAGTATTTTTTTATCCATAACTTCAAAGACGATTGCGCCCAAAGGATTGCCTCGGAAGAATATAGGCATTGCCACAAGAAGTTCGGGAACGGCAATACCCGAAGAAGCTCCGGATGCTCTGTATTGAGCCTGAAGCGCGAGGCCTTCAAGTCGAAACGGACTGCATTGCAAGACAGCCTGTTCCACGGTTCGCTTCATTATCGGGTCTTTGATCATATTTCCTTCGATACCATTAAATCCAATAGCCGCGCGGCGCGAGGGAATTCTAGATTGATCAAGAAGATAACACGCTATCGAGTGAAAATCCGCCAAAGTCACGATCTCTTTCAGAACATCTCTAGCTGCAGAATCAATCTCCTCTGCTTCGTATGCGGCGCGTATTATTCGCTTTGTCTCTCTCAACTTGTCCGCTTCCCGAGTTCTGGTTTCCATTACCTCTTCTGCCCCCAAAACCCTCGCAAGCATTCCTGCCATCGAAGTTAGTGCCTCTTCGGTTTCCGGAGATGAAAATGCATTTGCCTTGTTATGATCCAAACTTATGACTCCAACAAGTTCATCATCGACAAGAATCGGAGCGGCGGCAAAAGACGCTATGTTTTCTCCAGGCACACGGTAGTAGCCCATTGAACGCCCCTCATGATTCAAATTTTTTACGACTATCGGTCTCTTGTTTTTAGCAACCCAGCCGACTAGTCCATGACCTATCCGTATCGTCGCTAGCCTGGCAACTGAACGTGTGGTCGTAGAATAAGCTCGCTGGACAAGCATGTTAGGATCTGATTCACGAAGGAAAATATTTGCTGTTTGAAAATCAAATTGCGTCCGTATCATTTCCAATACTGACTTCAAAAAATCGTCCATTCCCTTCCATGCTGGAGAAAATGAATTACTAATTGGAATTACATTCGACTTTTCCGGAGCAGGAATAGGCAGAATGGGTTCAGGTTCTATCTCCATTCGAGTGACTACCTTTCTCACAACTCTACCTACAGGCTGAGACATTCTTGACAATACTATGTAGCCTAACGCGCCAAGAATAATTGCAGGAGCTAATCTTTCAAAAAGTATAAGAGTAATCGCAAGAGTGGCAATGAATCCCAATTTCTGTATCCACGTACCACCAGATTCTATTTTTTCTATTATTCGTAGTCGAGCAGAACCCGCTATTCCAGCCCAGTGTTTCTTCTCGCTAATATACTTCCGCATTGAGTTCGTCATTCGTTCCTCATTTATTGCATATAACTTTCAATTTACGCTTCTTTACAATGAATCGGTGAAGTTTGCTCAAGTCTTGAGTAATATTACGAGGTCAGGCATTAGGTTATTCGATTATCGAATAATAATAGTCGCTATTTCTGTTTTCAAAGTCTCTTCAGTATCTTCTCGACTTCAATAAATGATTTTGCTGTCACCAATTCATGTCGGATTTTTCCTGCGGAATGAAATCCTTTTGCATATCCTGCAAGATGTTTTCTGAACCGACTCAATCCTCTATCGCCATAACATTCGATTATCTTATTCATATGCATAAGAGCCACTTCCGAAATTTTAGGGACAGGCAAAGGCGCTTCTTTTCTCGAAGCAGAAACCGCATCCGTAAGAAACCATGGTCTTCCAATCATTCCTCTTGCTACCAGAACGCCTTCTGCTCCGCCTTCAAGAATTTCATTCACATCGTCGGATGAAAAAACATCGCCTGAAACAACAATCGGTATTGGAAATTGTTTTGCGAGTTCTAAAGTTCTTCTTCTGTCAGCAATCCCGGAATACATTTGCTTAACTGTTCTCCCGTGAATTGTCACGGCTGAAATTCCTTCATGAACCAGACGCTCTAAAAAATATTCGACAGTATCAGATTGCACTCCCAATCTTAATTTAACAGAAACTTCTCCGTCAAAATTTTCTTTTACCGCTCTGACAATCTCCAGACCGCGTTCAGGTTCGTTCAAAACACCTGCACCTGCTCCGATTTTTATTACCTTTCTTACCGGGCATGCAAAATTTATATCGATAACTTGGGGAGACAGTCTCTTCAGTTTGGATACCGCCCGACCGGCAACATCAGCTTTTCCGCCGAAGACCTGAATTCCAATCGGTCCTTTTTCCTGCGGCGCAGTCTCGATCATCTTCCATGTCTTTTCATCATCATAATCGAGCGCATTCAAAGAAATCATTTCTGTAAAGATTAAGCCCTGGAAAAATTTTCTCATCACATATCGAAATGGATAATCCGTGTAATCCGCAAGAGGCGCGGCAATAACCGGTATTTCATCTAAATAATCTTTATACCGGAACAGACAAAGCTCCCCAAAGAGAATCATAATCGTGGACGATTACTTCAGAAAAACTCAGTGCGCACACAATTTCATAAAGTATCGCAGTTCCTGCAATCACTGTGCTCTCTCTGCCTGCAACCATTCCCGTAAGTTTTTTTCGGTCTTCGATTGTAAGTTCTGAAAGTCTGCTAATCCATTTTTCAATCGTATCTTTTTTTAAAATGTATCCATTAATTTTCTTTGAGTCGTAAACCTTCATTTCGAGTTCAAGAGCCGCAAGCTGAGTCACAGAACCGGCAACTCCGTGTAAGCGCTTCGGTCTCCTGCCTCCAATTCCAATCAAAACTTCTCTGCGAATATCATCTCTCATCTTCTCAAGTTCTAAACGGTGCGGCGGATCAGAACTAATATGCCGCTCAAAATGCCTAACAGAACCTAGCTTTACCGAATTGCTCACAATGTTACTTCCATCAGAAGTTATGAACTCAGTAGAGCCTCCTCCAATATCAATTACCATATCTCCTGCTGAAACACTGCCGTCGATTGTAGCTCCCATATAAGTAAATCTTGCTTCGTCTTTATCAGAAATTATGTTAACGTTTAATCCTGACACTTCACTAATTTTCTCTGCGGCACGAGCTCCATTTAAAGCTTCGCGAAGCGCCGCAGTTCCAAAAACAAAAGGAACTGAATTGAATTTACCAGCCGCATCTGAAAATCTTTTAACAACATTAGCTGTTCTTTCAATCGCAGAAGGCATCAAAGAATTGCTCCTGTCAAGTCCTTCACCTAAACGCGTAATGTCAATTCCGGTCTCGAGCGCTAATGGCGGAGTGGCAGAGATATCTGCCGCAAGAAATCTTACAGAATGAGTTCCAATATCAATGCTCGAACGAACAACCGTCATCTCATCTAAGATGCGAACCTGTCTGAAGCAGACAAATAGTTCCTATCACCTGTCCTTCAACTTTCATAGGACTGATTACAGCATTTAAACGAATTTCTCTATTGTTTTTTAAAGGCAAAATACAGCCCAGCAAATGTAATTCCTCGCACGTTTCCAAAACTTTATCAATTGCTGAAAACCATGAAGAATCAAGCCCCAAAAAAACATCGTCAATTTTTTTCCCTAACACTTCTTCCTGCGAAAGCAAAGCCGCTCTTTCAATAAACGGATTCATTAATACAATATTTTTTTCGACATCTAAAACCATTACACCAACTGGAACTGAATCGACTATTTCCTTGTTGAAAGCCGCTAGAAATTCGCTTTCTCTTTGTGTCTTCGAGATAAGTTCCTGAATATTTGCAGAAGAAAATGCAACAAGGTAGAAGAAAAATACCTTTATCGTAACATCAACAAGAAATTGAATATTCTTTGGAAGCAGTCCGACCATCTGAAGTTCCTCTTCACCTAGCAATTGGACATCATTGAAATCGATAAGCTTCATTTCGTAAGGCACCGATATGGCGTAGAGTTCCATAAGCAGTAAAAGAAGATAAAGAAGACTCGATATTGCGGCAATAATTATGATTCCGCGTTTTGGTAAAAGCAATCCTGCGGCAAAAATGACCAGCACGAAGAGGTAGCCTGCAGGCCCTGCAGCGCCGAATTGATGAACCAGCAGAGAAACTACTATTAAATCGAAAATGCACTGATAATACCCGATCTTATCCGAGGAAATATCTTTTCGCTTTAGGAGAACGCTCCATAGAATATTTGCAGCAACAATCACAGTGACCGTAGCCGCAAGAGTCAGCATAGGTATAGAAAATGACATATCTAAAATGCTATGCAAAGGCAACCGAATTATAAAGCTCCCGGCAAGAACGGCTGAAATAAGATAACGCAGTCTTATAACCCAAATATGCTTTTCAATTAAAGTATTCTGTCGGCTCATAAAATATCCCTCCTAAATACAAAATTACATTACGATTTATTCTCTCAAACGTCAAGGAAGCCCGCGGCACTGGGTGCATGGCGAAAAAATGGCACTTTCACGCGGCCAGAGCACGGGGCGCAGA
>PEWQ01000179.1:7801-25834 GCA_002780065.1 Candidatus Hydrogenedentes bacterium CG07_land_8_20_14_0_80_42_17 | reverse complement strand
GAAAGTGCAAATTGAAAATTTTATTTTTCCAATTTTCATTTTTCAATTATTTCACATGTTCTTTGACGCGTGGCGTCCATTGACGCGTGGCGTCTGTGCCTCCATGACGTCGCAATGTTATTATATTTGGTAGAACACATAGGTTCGCCCCTACACTTCTGTATCGGCATGAAAGAAAAGAGCTTTATTTTTTCGGGAGACTCCAGTAATTCTTCTTACCTCAAAAAGGTCATTGGATTTTGAGCAACTCCATTTTTGTAAACGGCAAAATAGTAGGCGTTGCCGTAGGGTGAAATACCCGACTTTGCAATCATTGTTCCTCTGGATACATCATCACCTATCGAAACATTTACACTCGAAAGATTTGCATAAACGCTTGTCAAATTGCCGCCGTGACCAAGAATTAAAGTTTGCCCTAATCCGTGCATACTCTGAATCGATACAACCTCGCCTTCAGCAATCGCCTTTACATTTGTGCCAGGACTTGCCTTTACATAAACACCCGGAAGGCTTACTCCGTCCGGCCTGAAATACGGTCCTGATGTTGGAGCAGTGAAGCGAGTCGGAGTAGAATGCCGCGCCGAAATAATTCTAAGTTTTTCTTGAATCGCGGCCAACTGAGTTTTAATTCTGTTAATCATCGACAAGGTTTTTCGTCGAGTATCTTCGGTGCTTGCCGTTTGCCTCTGTAATTCATCTTTAGTTCTTTGTAATGCCAATCTGCGCGCCGCAACGTTATTCTTTGCCGCAGTCAATTTACGCTCTTCATCAACAAGGAGTAACAGAGTTCTGTCACGCTCTGCTTTTCTCGCCTCCAAATTTCTTTTTGCTTCTACAGTATTGTCGATCAGTACCACGTCAGCGCCGGAAACATTCATGAGCAGACGACTGCGAAGTTCCATCTCAACAGCATCATCAGACTTAATTAAAAACTCCATGCGCGAGATTCTCGAAAGCTTTAGCAGACTCCTAGCCCGTTTCGCAAGCATCTCTCTGCTTCTCTGAATCATCTCTGATGTAACTACAATTTTATTTGAAAGAGCAGTCACTTCATTCTTTACACTTTTGACTCTGCCCTGCTGAACATTCAATTCCTCTATCGCTTTCTTCAACTCAAGTTCTGCTTCTCTAAGCCGAGTCTGAGTAGTTCTAGAAGCGCGTCTTAGTCTGGCTAATTCAGCGTCAATTCTCTCCAGCTCAGACCTGGCACTGCGCATCTCTGATTCGTTCTGGAGTCGTTTCCGCGTTAGTTCTCTCTCGGTCTCCGCTCCGCTAGAACCCGCAAGAGTCAGAACTGAAATGAATAGTGCGAAGATAATGCCGATTCGAAATAAACTTATTTTTCTTGTCATTTTCATTCTTTTCAAAATTATCGGCTTATTCTCTTTGCTCTTGAGCTAGAAACTGAATAAACTTACTCAATTCAACCGACTATTCGGAAATCTAAAAAAGAAATGGGGTGTTCTAAGCGATGGATTCTGTTGAACTAAATAGAATCAAAAGTCTCTCGGAACTCACAAAAGATTTGAGTGATCGTCTTTGACTACGCGAGACTTGAAAATGAAGAGAAGGAACTGACTGTCCAATCTGAAAATCCGGAGTTATGGAAAGATCAGGAGAAGACAAATCGTGTTATGAAACAGTTGACATTTGTCAGGGATAGACTTGAAAGTTTTAGGCGTATTGAAAAAAATACCGAAGAACTTATTTTACTTGCAGAGATGGCTTTAGAAGAGAATGATGCTCAAACTTTTAATGAGTGCTTGAAAGAGTCCGATACCCTTCGTTCGACAATAGAAAAAACAATTCTTGAAGCGTCATTCAAAGAAAAGCATGATGCATTGAATGCAATAATTTCTATTCATCCCGGAGCCGGCGGAACAGAGTCATGTGATTTTGCGTCGATGCTTTACCGAATGTATACTCGCTGGGCTGATGCTTCAGGTTACACATGGAAAGAACTCGATAGACTCCCTGGCGAAGAAGCCGGTATTAAGTCCATCACTTTTTCAGTGGAGGGTCCTTATGCCTACGGAAAACTCTCAAGTGAAAAAGGAGTCCACAGGCTGGTTAGAATATCGCCATTCGACTCAAACGCAAGAAGACATACTTCGTTTGCATCGGTTGAAGTAATGCCCGAGGCGGACGATGATGTAGAGGTAGTTATCAATGAAACAGATCTTAAGATCGATACATATCGTTCTTCAGGAGCAGGAGGTCAGCACGTAAACGTGACTGACTCTGCCGTTCGTATAACTCACCTTCCGACAGGATTAGTGGTAACTTGTCAGAACGAACGCTCGCAATTAAAGAATCGTTCTTCAGCTATGAAGATTCTTCGCGCTCGATTGTATGAGAGAATGCTGGTTGAACATGAAAATGAGTTAAACAAGATAAGAGGTGAAAAGAAGGAGATAGCGTGGGGCAGTCAGATACGCTCTTATGTGCTTCAGCCTTACACTCTTGTAAAAGATTTGAGAACAAGCGCAGAGGTAGGAAATGCGCAGGGTGTGCTCGACGGAGCTCTAGATCCGTTTATTGACGCGTTTGTTAAATGGAACGTGTCGAGAAATAAAAAATAATAAGATGAGATCGGTAAAATATTCTTCTCCAAATAATTCTAACGATGATTACACTCAAAAAAATATTGCGAGAATTTTGTATGCTCTCTTCATTGCAACAACATTATTTGCCATTTGGCTGAGTTCCTTCTCCTCCTCGCCACCACAAGAAAAGGGCAAAATCTCCGTTCTGGTCAAGCCCTCGTCGATTTCCGGATTGGTTGAAGATTCCACAGCGCTAGACTTTCTTCACAGAATCGGAGTTGAAGGAGTAGTTATTACATCTTCCGCTTTAGGAAATTCTCAGAATGCGCGCGATGTAGCATTGGCATCAGGCTCCGAAATTCTGCGGCTTTTCCACATGGAAGGAATAGTCAATATATGGATGTGGGAGCAGATAAAAGACAAGCCCATTCTTCCCGAAGCTACTTATATCTTTACCAATAAGCTACTCGTCTTTGAAAATATTCTCCATTCTCTGACTCAAAAATTAGGAGCAGATAAAGTCAAGTCTTACAATGACGGCGAACACAATTTCGGAGGCGGTATCGCAGAAAATTATATTATCGAAGCCAAAGTTTCTAAAAACGAATTGTTATCGATCGTTACCGGTCTTGACAGAACTTATCAAGACACGCTGATGAAATTCGGATTACTGCCGGTATTCGAGGTTTCCTCATCCGTTGAAGCGGAAGAGCTGTCAGAGCATGCCGCCGGAATTTATATCACAAGTTCAGAAGCGGCTAAAACTGTATTTTCGTCAAAAACCGCAAACCGAATTTTTCTGGGAAAAGGCGTATCCAATCCAGGTTGGCTGAAAACTGTTAGAGTAATCGGTTCGACAGAAGAACCTGAACTAAATTCAGGCAGAGCGCTAATATTTTCTCCTGACGAAGTCTCTCAAGCTATAGAAAAACTCAAACAAAAAGGATTGAATATCTCGTCCGTTCCAAATTTAAGTGTTCAGAGCAGCAACAAAAATCTTTGGATTTCAAAATTACATTTTTTTCTACTAAAACTGATCGCTCTTGGAGCCGGCAGTTTCGCTTTGTTTTCTTTTTTATCGGAATTTTTTCCCATCTCAAAAAAAATATTACTTGCGGTAATTTCAACAGCATTGTGCATAGTTGCATTGCCTTACAGCAGATATGAAGCCGCCTCCGCATTGTTTTCCGGAATCGTATTTCTTGTTCTCTCTACAAAAAAAGCCGAGAGAATTGAAGAAACAATCTTGAAGTGGATAGCGATTTCATTATTTATATTTGCAGCGGCTAATCTTCTTCCTGATTTATGGAAATACGCCGAATATGTTTCGATTGCTATGCTGGCAATTTTTCTATTTATAATTATCGATTTTAGAAACAAAGAAAGTCTCAATCCTCTTCTTGTCGCAGGCGCGATTCTTTTATCTATCCTGCCCGCCGACTTCTTTTCGATTCTGTTGTGGTTACTGCCCGTAGCCGGAATAATTGCGGTTTACAAAATCAATAGTCCTATCTTTATCGAACCCGTTTCGGCTCTGCTAATATCCGCGGGGATTGCTCTTCCGTTCGGCAGCGGATACGGAGCATTAGTGCGAATTCTAGCGGCATTGTATGCAGGAGTTACTGTCACAATTTTTATTAGAGCAGTCGGCACCTTCACTCCTACTATTTTTCCAAAAGAAAAATCCTATTCAGATCAATAACCCGTTGTGGCTAGCTGGAGGCACGTGCTGGTTAAGTATGCGTAGCTAGCACAGGCGAGGCGTCCATTGACGCGAGGCGTCCATTGACGCGATCGCGCCTGTGCCTCCATAACGTCTCCAGTTATATTTGAAATTGCAAATTGTAAAGTGCATATTGAAAATTTGATTTTTCCAATTTTCATTTTTCAATTATTTTATATGCTTTTTGGAAGAGGGGCAGGGATGAGGACATGAAGGAACGACTCTCGACTTTCCAAAAAACTTCAGCAGAAAAAATATATTGACAAACAAACAAACAGTATTCCTTAAACATGAGTGATAGAATCATATGTGTATTGTGGATTGCTACTACGATTGTTTTTAGTTTGGCAGGAATAACTCAACCAATTGTTGCCGCCGACTGTTCTGCAGAAGAAGATGCAGTCAATGATGCTGAAGCCGCAGTTGCAGTTGCTGAAGAAGCTGTGCAAGTGGCTAATGCCGCATTATTCAATGCACTGCAAGCGCAAGAGGTATTTCAGCTCAACTATGATCAGAAGACTAATGATTATTTTGCGGCGGTTATTGCACATGATCAGGCCGATAATGAGGCTGATCTCGCTGAACAGGCGGCGGAAGATGCTCAATTGGCCGCAGGTGTGACATGTTACTATGTCCCTGCGGCTTGTAAAAGTGCAAGTGCGATTGCAACGGCGTTATTGATAGCAGCATCCGTTGCGAGAAACATTGAGCATTATTATGCTGGTGAGGTTGCAAATGCTCAATCGGAGCTCGTCATTGCGGCTAATGAATTAGAAGCTGCTGAAAATGCAACTGAGGAGGCACAAAGCGCTATGTATGATGCACTTAACATGTTGGATGATAAAGAAAGCGAACTAGCTGTCGCACAAGATGATCTCGCTTATTGTGAGTCGTTATGATGAATCGTAAGCGTATTTGGATTATTGCAATTTTGGTATGTTTGATAGGAAGCGTAGGATACAGTGTGTACTATAAATATATTCGAAACAATCCACTTGTAAATTTAGTTCGCATTGGTACGAAAATGCAAAGCAATGGAATGCTAACTGCATGCGCCAATCCGTTCTCCGATGCGTACGATACTGAAGTGACCAATGCTCTATTGATTAGCCAACGGAACCCAGATTCTGCTTTGCCTGTATTTCTCAGAAAAATTCATGAAGGGTCGGCTGACGCTGGAATTTATTTTATGGCTGGAGAACTTATGCTCTTGGCATCTGATAATTATGGTGATTCTGAGGAACGAGAAACCAAGAGCCGTGCTCTTTTTACAGAAGGTGCAAATAAATATCCAACAGCAGTTGCACTGGTGATGATAGCTGGGACGAATGACGAGACGGGGATTGCAAGATTCGAACGACTTCGTAGTGTTCCCGGTATAGAGCCTACAACACTTAAACTTATCGAGAATAGCATCAACAATGCGAAACAGTTGCTCGCCAGAAAGGTAGTTTTTCAGGAAAGAAAAAAGCGTATAGATGAGGTGATGGCAGAGTGGCATTACTTAATGGATAAAGAGAAAATTCTTGGTCAAGAAGCAAAATCAATACGAGCCGAGATGAATCGTTATCCACGCGGGGATGAGCGACGAAAGCGGCTTGAAGAACGAAGCAAACAATTGAGTATAGAGAGAGCGGAGCTCTTCACACAGATGCGCGAGTTGAGCGAGGTTGTTCAATCAATCCATCATGAAGGCGACACAGAGATGGCCGCATTAAAGCAAAGACTAAAAGCCATGAACGAAGCTTCCATGAATTAGGCAACCGCCTCCTGAAACTTATAGAGTGAACGCCAAAAGACACGCCATCTTATTTCTCATATTTCTGGCTATTCTGTTAATCTGGCGCTGGTCGATTGCACAAGACAGCTCTCGACGCATCTCTAAACGATATTTAGAACCGGCTGAAAAAAATCCTTTTCCGTTTGAGTTTCAAGTTGCGGCACTGAGAGATAGTGAATACATGGATGCCGTTATTTCGTTGATTAATTCAGCGCAACGCACAATTGATGTATCAATGTTTATGGCTCAAGAACCGAAGGGTTCGAGTGCGCTTCTGCTAACCGCTTTGATGAATGCGTCTAGACGTGGAGTAAGAATCAGAGCACTCTTCGAAGATTGCGTGACTGATAATTTCATTTGGGTAAGCGCGATCAATAATTGCGGTGGAGATGCTCATCTCGATGACCAAAACACTAAGCTTCATGATAAAGCAATTATGATTGACGACTCACTACTCATTATGGGAAGTCATAACTGGAGCAATGCAGCGTTAGATAAGAATAAAGAATTATCGCTTATTCTTAAAAGTAAGCCTTCGGCCTTTATAGAATGGTCGAAACGTTTTGATGTTTTATTTTTGCAAGCTCAGCCATTTAAAATCGATACGACAATACCGGAGATAATTGTACCAATAGCTATGACTGTAGATAATAATCAATTGAGCAAAATTCATTATATTTCCTGTCGAGGAAGAATAGTCATGGATGGAGATTATTTTGACGCGTTTAATACCTTGGTTTTAGCATCTGCACATAGCATCAATGCAGGCATGTATTACGTTTCGCCTCGCGCTATCGGAAAAGGAAATCTTTTGGATCCCATCATGACGCATATTCAAAGTAAAATCGATTCAGGAATGTTGATGACAGTTATCATGGATCAAATGAATATCAATCAAGAAGGTGAAGCGTTTCATGAAAATCAGGAAAGCATGAGAGTTCTCTTACGCATGGGAATAAACTCATCATTCGATAGAAGTGATCAGACTCACCACGTAAAATGCGTTGTAGGAGATTCAGAAGTTTTTTTGACTGGAAGTCATAACTGGACAGTTGCCTCTATTAGATTCAATAAAGAGGTTTCATTTTTAGGAAAGAGTCATGAAATGGGAACAGTATTAACTCGATACTTAAAAACTTTGGAGAATCTAACACCAATTGCTCAATCAGATACAACCCGAAAATGTCGAGTGGAAGATCTCATTACGATTCATTGACAAGAAGAGTATGTTGCTTCATACCTAATTTCGGTTTAGCTATGTAACTGTGTTGTCTTTTTGCAGTATATTTGAAAGTGCAAATTGAAAGTGCAAATTGAAAATTTTATCTTTTCGATTTTTCTATAAACAAACTGCATGACATCACACTTAAAATAAATAGAATCTAGTAGACATGTGGAGAGTAAATTTATGGCTTCTAAAAATATGAGAGTGTCATGGCTAATTGGCGGAGTAGTTGGGCTTTTCTTTCTGCTCGGACTCTTTTGGGATGTTTGGCAGTCGTATTCAGCAAGAGTTTCGCTCGAACGCGATGTGAAAATTGCGGCAGAAGCCGGAGCAAAATTTCTCCCGTATAAGCTCAAAGATGCCCGTGATGCCGCGCTGACGGTTTTGAAAAGCCGCGGTCTAACTCCGAAACCTGAATATATTTCTCTCAGCCCTGACGGCAAATCAATGAAGGTCTCTGTCATATCCGAAGTCACTGCTTACGTGGCATGGATATTCGGCAGTAGGTCTATGAAATTTGAAGCGAGTTCTACAGCCGAAGTATCAATTAAAGGCGGAGGGCCGGTAGACCAACTAAATCTTAAAGATGTATCCTTTGCGTTGAAAGCCTATTCAGATTTTAAGCCCGGGCAAAATGTTATAATCTGGAGTTCAGGAGACTCTGATGTTCCAAGTTATGCAATTAAAGCATGGAAAATTACTGAGCCTTCAATTTTGAAAGTTAACGATAAAGCTTCTCTATCGCCGATGGATTCACTTATGAGTTTCAAAGAAGAAAAGGTTTATTATGTTGCGATGTTAGAGGATATCGAAGGCAACAGGGCAAAAATAAAAGGGTTCGCTGCATTCAAATCAACCGGCCTAAATGCCCAAGCGCGGCTGACCGGTCAATTCATTAGAACTCATATCGAAAATAAACCCAAGAATATGCTTCCTGAAATCAACGACTTCGGATTAGTCGGCGGCGGTGCAGCGGAAATAAAAATCCATTAGCATATTCACAATTTTACAGCTATAGATATAATAGTTCGTCGAAAAAATTTAAGGAGTGATGTATATGTTGGAATCTGCGCCAATAATAGATGAAGATAAAAATTCATTCGAGAAGAAGATTGAAGAATTGGAATCTGAAAATGAAAACATTATTAAAGAACTCGATGACCTCAAGGACAAACATATTCGACTCCAAGCGGAATTTGAAAATTTCAGAAAGAGAAAAGCTAAAGAGGCGGATGAAATCAGAGATTACGCATCGAGCAGAATCATTTGCGAGGTTCTTACAGTTCTCGATCATTTCGATATTGCGCTTGACAGCTCTCATGACCGAAGCGACCCCAATTGGTCGAAAGGCATAGACATAATTGCAAAACAATTGAGCGAGATACTCAAATTAAACGGTCTGAGTGAGATAACTCCAAATGCAGGTGAAAAGTTTGACCACAATGAACATGAAGCTCTGGCAAAAGAGCCGTCAAATGAATTTAAATCCGACACCATAATTCGCTCCATTAGAAAAGGATACAAACTAAAGGGCAGATTGCTGAGGCCTGCTCAAGTGATTATAGCTTCTGCACCGGCCAACAATGAAAGTGCGCCCATTCAAGAAAGGAAATAAAAATGCCTCGCGATTATTATGAAATACTAGGAGTCAACAAAGACGCAAGTATTGACGAGATAAAAAAAGAATATCGACGGTTAGCCATGCGTTATCATCCGGACAAAAATCCCGGCAACAAAGAGGCGGAAGAAAAATTTAAAGAAATTTCAACAGCATACGCAATTCTCTCGGATCCGGAAAAGCGCGCTCAATATGACAGATTCGGGCATTCCGCTTTTGAACAGCGTTCGGCTGGCGGAGCTTACACTCAGGTTGACCCGTTTGATCTGTTCAAAAGCATTTTCGGCGGCGGCGGATTCGGAGGCTCAGTATTCGACGACTTTTTAGGTGGAATGGGTGGCGGCTTTAGAAGATCGGAAAGCATCAGAGGCGATGACTTAAGGACCAGCGTCACGCTCGATTTCGATGCGGCGGCGCGCGGAGCAGAAGTAAATCTTAAGATAACGCGATTAGAAACCTGCGGTACATGCTCAGGCTCCGGAGCTAAACCCGGAACTTCTTCCGTCAAATGTTCTACATGCGACGGACACGGCCAGGTAAGGCAAACTCAGCAAACATTTTTCGGACATTTTTCAACGGTCGAAACATGTTCGAAATGTCAAGGCAGAGGACAGGTTTTAAAAGAACCGTGCCCTGATTGCAAAGGCGAAGGCCGCGAAGAGGTTAAACGAAATCTTGATGTAAAAATTCCTGCAGGAATTGAAGACGAAAGTATTTTACGGCTTCGAGGCGAAGGCGATGTTGGCCCGCGTAACGGCACGCCAGGTGATCTGCACGTTGTAATTAGAGTTAGACCTCATTCAATCTTTGAACGAGAGGGTTTGAATCTCATCTGCAAAGTACCGGTAACTTATTCGCAGTTAGTGCTTGGAAGTGAAATAGAAGTGCCTACACTAAAAAAAGGCGCTGGCGGAAAAACACTTAAGTCCAAGATAAAAATTCCTGCCGGCACGGATACTAACACAATATTTCGAGTCAAAGGATACGGGCTTCCCGATCTTCACAATCCAAAAAGAATTGGAGATTTGCTTGTCCGGGTCGAAATAGAAATACCTTCAAGGATTTCTAAAAGAGAAAAAGAGTTGCTCGTAGAACTTCAAGCTCTAAAGAGCGAGAGTAACGTTAAAGTTAAAGGGTTCTTTCAAAAAGTGTCGGATTTATTCGGCTCTTAATAGAATAACTTGATGAAATACAAAAAATTATCTATGCCGCTTTCTGATTCAAACCTTCAGAAAATATATGATGAGCAGTTTTTAGGAATATATGAATTAGACGATCGAATCGAAGTATTCTTTTCAATGACTCAGGATGTCTCGCGGCTTACAGGCATTGCCGGCTCATCTTCAGAAATAATTGAAGAATGCGACTGGAGTAAAGAATGGAAAAAAAAGATCAAGCCGACTAGTATTGGAACTATAACAGTTTTGCCTCCGTGGCTGGCAAAAGAAAGCGTTTCCGAAAATTCAATTACAATCGTGATCGATCCCGGAATGGGTTTCGGAACGGGTGAGCATCCCACTACTCGAGGCTGTTTGGCGTTGATTCAGAAAAATATTTCTCGTGAATCTTCTTTCCTTGATTTTGGTTCCGGCAGCGGAATTCTGGCGATTGCGGCAAAAAAGCTTGGAACTCAAAAAGTCTTCGCAATCGAGCAGGATCCTGATGCAATAAATAATGCGCGATTGAACGCAAAAATAAATAATGTCGAAATAGATTTTTTATCTTCGAATCAACTCCCGTCTGCCAATCAAAAGTTTGATTTGATTGCGGCAAATATCCAATCTTCTGTCATTATCCCAATTCTTCCCGAACTAAAAAAGCGTCTCACTACTCAAGGGATTTTAATAATCTCCGGCATCCTCGATGATGAACCTTTTCCAATGAACAACGTAAAAGCCTATATCAATGAAACTCCGTGGCTGACTCTAGAGATATCCAATGAGCAAAATTAAAGATAAATTACCTTCGGCGCGAAGGTTTTACTTTGACGGAAATATTGAAAAAGATAATTTCGAATTTCGAACAGATAGTTACCATAAAATTAAAAACGTGCTGCGGCTCGTTGCAGGTGATTACATCAGCGTGACAGACAGAGACGGAAATGAGTTTGCATGCCGAATCGTAGAGTTTTCTTCTGATCATGTTCTGCTCGAACCTGCAAATCTGATCGCTAAACATTCTGCCATTCTTCCAATATCTTTAGGTCTGGCTTTAATAAAAAATGAGCGCATGGATATGGCAATAGAAAAGATCTGCGAATTCGGAATAAAAAAAATAATACCGTTTATTGCAGACCGCTCTAAAATTAAATCAGTCTCGCAAAACCGCCATGAAAGATGGCAACGCATTGCAATCTCGGCGGCGCTTCAATCAGGCGCGTGCCGGCCTGCCGAAATTTCCAAAGTAAAAAATAATCTTCCGTCTATCTTTGAAGAAAATGAAATTTATTCGAATATATGGCATCTCGATCCCGAAGGATGTGATTTCAAAAAGATTTTAGGAGATACACAGACCGAGCCGAATTGCAAAGAGCTTCTGATTCTCATCGGCCCCGAAGGCGGATGGTCTGATACGGAGATTAACTTTTTATCCGGCAGAAGTAATGGAATTTCAATTGGAGCTTCGACATTCAGAACCGAAACGGCGGCAATAATAGCCTGTTTTTGCTCGAAATTATACCTTTCAATTCAATAAAATTATCCTCAATTAGTTAAAATAAGAACTTTTTTTGCTCAACCACTTGAAAAAGTAGGGTTATATGCAATAAAATTATAGGGTTAATCAAAATTAATCATTAATTATGCCCACTTCGGACATTTCAGTTGCAAAGTTCGAAAGCGGAATTTTTAAGAATTGAAAAGGAAATTTTTAAATGCCTGAAATTGAAAACTGCATATTTTGCAAAATAGTCAAAGGTTCAATTCCAGCAGAAAAAGTTTTAGAAACAGAAAAGATTCTGGTCTTCAAAGACATCAGTTCAAAAGCGCCTGTTCATCTCCTTGCGATTCCGAAGGAGCATGTCGCTGACCTTAAAGGAATATCGATTTTAGGCAAAGATTTATTCGAAGCCATAGCAAAAGTATCCGAAGTCGCCGGCATAAACTCTACAGGATTCAGAGTTGTTATGAATCAGGGGCAAGACGCCGGACAGGAGATCGAACATATTCATTTTCATATTCTCGGCGGCAGAAAACTTCTCTGGCCTCCGGGTTGATTCAAAATATCCTGATAAAATAGGAATGAAAAGAAATGGTAAAAATTAAAAGAGAAACTTATACGCTCGAAATGCAAGATGTGAAGACTGAAACGCGATTGGATCTCCATGAGAAAAGAGTACATGAGGTCGAAGAGTTATTATCTAAATTCATCGACAGAGCGATAATCAATGATCTCGAAAGATTAGTTGTCATACACGGAAAAGGTTCAGGAAGAGTTCAGAGAGAAGTCTGGCGTTATCTTGAATCTAATCCTGCAGTTTCGAGTTATGAATTTGCCGGTACAAGAGAAGGTTCTTATGGAGCCACAGTGGTGATATTAAAATGATAGTTCTGGATGTTGGAACGAGATCAATAATTTGCATCGAGCATGAAGGTAATAAAGTAACGAGAGTATTATACCGTGAGCACGCGTTTCCTTGCATGAAGGAAGGCAATGTCTACGATCTGACAAAGGCACTCGAAAGCATCTCAGCGGTCCGAAAAGATATGGCATTGCCGGAAGGCACTGAAGTTGCCGTAGCTATTGCCGGAGGCCAGCTTACCACAAGAAAAATATCTGTGAGCCTTTCAGGTAATGGTCCGTGGAGCGAATCTGATATAGAAAATGCAGAAAAAAATCTGATAAAAAAAATTCAATCAGGAAAGAGATCAAAAAAAATTCTGCTTGGAGTTCAAAGAACTGCATTCAAAGTTGACGGCAAACAAGTAGGCTCGGTTGCAGGGCTTTTTGGGAAGAAGGCCGAGTATCAATCAATAATGACTTTTTTGCCGATCGAAAACATTAAAACAAAATTAGGGGTAATAGAAAAGGCCGGTTTCAAACCTATCTCAATTGCAGTCGAGCCCCTTGCTGTAGAGAGAGCGATATTTGGAAAGAATCTGCCGCCTTCTCCTTTTGCTCTAATAGATATCGGAGCAGGCACATCAGACATAGCTGTTGTTTCTTCTTCAGGGCTTCACGGAGTCGCGAGCATACCTTTAGCCGGAGACACAATAACGGAATCGATATCAAAAAATCTTGGGCTAGATTATCTTTCAGCGGAAAAGATTAAAAGAAATTACGAAGAAGAGATCGTTGACATTTGGGGCGAAAAAAAGAAATTTTCTCTTCTCGAAGTGAATAGTGCGGCAGAAGACGGATTGAAAAAATTAGTATCAGCAATCAGCGATAAGCTGACTAATCTCATAGAAAAAAACAAACTTGACGGAATCGTTCTTGTCGGCGGCGGATCATTATGGCGCGACCTTCCCGAAAGGCTCGCGTATTCATGCGATCTATCTAAAGAACGCGTACGTATTAGAGTAGCAGAAAGCATAACGGAAATCGAAGATACTTCAGGTCAACTGAAAGGCCCTGTATATCTGACCGCTATAGGAATTCTTCTTTCGCGGTTCGATTCTTTCGTTCCCATTTATTACAGTCTTGATGGAGTCGCTCATTTTTCGGTCGAAATGCCAGGAAAAAACATAACCGTTGCTGAGACTTTGCTTTCCGACAGCCGCGACCCGCTAGATGAATTTGGAGAGCCAGGCAGAGCAATAATTGTTGACGGAAAAATAATAGCCGGCGGACCGGGCGGCGAACCCGAGATCAAAATGAACAATAAACCCGTATCGCTCGATGATTCGATTTTTCAAGGCGCAGATATCAAAATAGAAAAAGGTGAAAAAGGCCGAGACGCAAAATCAGAAGAAGAACTTTCAGTAATGTTAGACGGAAAAGAATATTCACTTACAACCGACAACTTAGATTCATACTCTCCTGATAAAATAATTAACTTTTTGAAATCCAAAATCAATACTGTTGGAACCTACATTGTCGACGGAAAAGAAATTCAAGTCGGCGAGAGGTTCAAAATAATAGAAAAAGAAAAAGGAAAATATTATACAGAGGAACTTCCGCCTTTAAAGCTTGAAGAGATCATAGGTCTTCCTCAGAAGAGGTCAATAAAGGTTCATCTCAACGGTGTCGAAAAAGAGGTGACCGAAAAGACAATAAGTGCCGTAGTAAACGGCAAAAGAGAAAAAAAAGTGAATAGAATTTCATGGGGATCGCAAATCATCACTGAAAGAGATTCATGGCGCGTCTACGAAGCGCTCGATGAAATAAAGGAGCTTCCAAAGAAGATCAAGATAAACGATAACGAAGGCAACTTATCTTCAGAAATTAATGCCGAGTGCGAGGTCAATTTAGCGTGAGCCAGCAAAATTTCGATAACCGGCAGATTATTGATGAAATTCGAAACCGTATCGACATAGTAGAATTGATAAGCGAAACAGTTTCTTTAAAAAAAGCCGGTTCGAGCTACAAAGGGCTTTGTCCGTTTCATTCAGAAAAGACTCCATCCTTCAACGTCAACAGAGAGCGCGGTCTTTACAAATGTTTTGGATGCGGCAAGAGCGGAGATATCTTCTCATTCCTCGAAGAGACTCAAGGAATGACCTTTGTCGAGGCTTTGCGCGAACTTGCAAAACTTGCCGGAGTTTCTTTACCAAGTTGGAAATCATCAGACGGAGGAAAGAGAGAAGCGATTCTGGCATTGAATGAATCAGCCCAAAAATTTTTCTCAGACAATCTTCTTTCCAAGAACGGAAATGAAGCTCGAGCATATCTTGGAAAGCGCGGCATCAATGCCGAAATGATCGAAAAATTCGGGCTCGGATTGGCTCCAACCGGTTGGGATGTATTTTATCGCAAAGCAGGAAAAAGCATGGCACCTGAAAATTTAAAAGTTTCAGGACTATTCCGTGAGCGCGAAGGCGGCGGTTGGTATGACCTCTTCAGAGACAGAATTATTTTTCCAATTCAAGACATTCATGGAAACATCATTGCGTTTGGCGGAAGAGAATATCTAGAAGAGAAGGGCCCGAAGTATATAAATTCCCCCGAAACCCCGGTTTACACAAAAGGAAAAACATTATACGCAATGAATCTCGCAAAAGAAAAGATCAAAAGGCTGTCATGCGCCGTGCTGGTTGAAGGCTACACAGACGTAATTCTATGTCATAAATACGGTTTTTCGCAAGTTGTCGCTTCTCTTGGAACAGCTCTAACCTCTGATCAAGTCGCATTGATATCGCGTTTGGCATCAAAAGTTATATTGGCGTATGACGCAGATTCAGCTGGGCAGGCGGCGGCCGAGCGCGGAATCGATATTGCTCTTATGCGTGGTCTTGATGTTCGAGTTGCATTATTTGAAGAAAAGGATCCGGCGGATCTTCTTTTATCAGGAGACGAATCTCGATTCGTTGCGTCTCTGGACAAAGCGGAGGAATTCATCGAGCATAGAATTAATCGATTGCTCGAATCAGCAAAAAATCCTCAGGAACGCGCAGTCGCCGCAAAAAATCTGCTTTCGTCTCTGTCCTCAATTACTGATTCAATTTTAAGATCTTCGTTGATTAAACGAATTGCGGAAAGATTCGGAGTTTCAGAAGATGCTCTAATAACCGCATCTAATCTCGATAGCCGTCCGATTATTGAGAAAGCAGAAATACAGAAAATAGTTCGAGGAATGGATACAGAACTTTCTCTTCTCAAGTTAATGCTGGAAGATCCCGAATTGAGAGAAGTTGGCGCCAGGGAACTGCGGCCCGAAGACTTCTCTAAAGAGGTCAGAAGAAATGTTTTCTCAGCAATTATTGAGGCAGGCCGAAATGGAGAATCGATGATAGGTGATCTAGGTGGGCGGGTTCAGGGAATAGGCATTGATCTGCTTGCTCATATTTCCAATTCGGAACTTCCTACCGGCGATACAAAAAAATTATTTTCAGATTTTACTAAAATTGTAAAACTTCAAAAAATCGATGCTGAAATAAATGACTGCACTGTGAATCTCCAAAAGGAATCGCTTACAATAAATGAAAAGGTGATGCTGACAAAGCAGCTCACCGGATTGTTAAAAGAAAAAAGTCTGGTCGTAAATTCAAAAAAGGTTGGTGAACATCCGGTATGAAGAAGAAAATTAAGAAGCATAATGCAAAACATGGAAAAGTTGAAAGTAAAATACGTAAGAAAAAGGGCCTTGAGTCAAATGAGATATTAGTGCTCAATGGAACTGAAGAACTCATTCCGACAGAAGAGGAAGCATTTCCGGTAGCGGAAGTTGAAGAACCTGTCGTCGATATTTTAGAAGACGAAATCGTCGATGAAGTAGTCGATGATGCCGGCGTGCCGCATGTTGCGGAACCAATTGAAGAACTTCCCCACGAACTGACTGCGGAACAGCAGGCAGAACTTCAGGCATTGTCAGAAACTCCGGAGATATCTAAGCTAGTCAGGGCTGGAGAAAAAACAGGTTTTTTGACATGGGATCAAGTCAACGACATGTTGCCTGAAGAAGTAACTACCGGCGACCGTATCGACAACATCTTGGCATTGTTTGCTCAACACGGCATCGAAGTTGTAGAAGACATTGAAGAGATAAAACAGAAAAAAATTGCAGAGCGATTTGCCGCTGAAAAGAAAATTGCTCAGACTTCTCTGAAGCGTCCGATCTATATGACCGACGACCCTGTAAGATTATATCTCAAAGAGATCGGAAGAGTCGATTTGCTGACAGCCGACAAAGAGGTTTCAATTGCGCAAAGAATGGAAGCAGGCGACATTAAAGTTAAAGAAACACTTGCCACATCGGCTGTAGCTCTTTATGAAATGAACGAAATTCGAAAAAGGATTTTCAAAAATGAGTTGAGAATTAAAGACGTAATAATTTTAACACCTACCGAACTTGAAAAAGAAGGAGCAGGGGCATTAAAACGCTACATAAAGTTATTCGACAAGCTGAAGGTAGCAGGACACGAATTGGAACATCTGAAAAAGAAGCTGGAAAAAAATAGCAGTGAACACGGGCTCAAAGAAAAGGTTAAGATAGCGGAACTTGGCATCAAGAAAGCGATAGACTCGATAGGTTTCCTTACAAATCAACTCGATTTTCTCACAGAAAGAATTAAAGAATGCGGATGGTCTCTGAGAGCTCATATCGACACAATTAATTCTCGCTTAAGACAGCTCAACATGGAAGAAAAAGAACTTTTGAGAAAAGCAAAATCATCTCGCGCTAAACTTCCAAAAAACATAACTCGAGAAGAAATAATTGAGGCAGCTGACAATATCCGAAAAGAAAAAATAAAAATTCGCGAAATAGAAAAAATGTATAAAACTCCAAGTAATGATCTTATCTCTGACGCAAAAGCGATAGAAGAAGGTGAAAGGGAGGTTGAAGCCGCAAAAGAAGAGATGATAAACGCAAATCTGCGGCTCGTTGTCTCCATTGCAAAAAGATATACTAATCGCGGACTCACCTTTCTTGATTTAATTCAGGAAGGAAACATGGGACTGATAAAAGCTGTAGAGAAATTCGAATGGCGAAGAGGATACAAGTTCTCGACCTATGCAACTTGGTGGATTCGGCAAGCCATTACTCGCGCAATTGCGGATCAAGCAAGAACAATCAGAATACCTGTACACATGGTCGAGCAGATTAACAAAGTAGTCAGAGAATCAAGACAATTAATTCAAAGATACGGCAGAGAGCCTTCGCCCGAAGAAATTGCTGAGAGACTCGGCTGGCCTATCGGAAAAGTCCGAGCTGTTATGAAGATTGCAATGGAACCTTTATCACTCGAGACTCCGATCGGTGAAGATGAAGACTCGCATCTTGGAGATTTTATCGAGGATAAAGATGTTGAGCAGCCTGTAGAAGCTACGACTTATTTAATGCTTCGAGACGAACTCGAAGTAGTTCTACAATCGCTCACGCCAAGAGAAGAGAAAGTGCTCAGATATAGATTTGGTCTGGATGACGGATATCCAAGAACGTTAGAGGAAGTCGGAGCGATCTTCAATGTGACAAGAGAGCGAATTAGGCAGATCGAAGCGAAAGCACTTAAAAAACTCAGACATCCAACTAGAAGAAGAAGG
>PEWQ01000179.1:0-7684 GCA_002780065.1 Candidatus Hydrogenedentes bacterium CG07_land_8_20_14_0_80_42_17 | reverse complement strand
TGCAAATTGGAAAATGCAAATTGAAAATTTTATTTTTCCAATTTTCATTTTTCAATTATTTCACACGTTCTTTGACGTGTGGCGTCAATGCCTCCAAGAGAAAAATGGAAATTTATGATTATTATTGACTATATTTCATAAGGAGGTAGACTCTACTTATGTTCAAAAAGATTGAAGGGTCAACAGGACAGCTTATACAATTTTGTGCCGCATATTTTGTAGCATACGTAATCTTTGGGATAACATCCAAGTGGTTCCCTGTAATAAAAGGCCTAAATCAAATTGAATATCTGGTCTGGAGCACTATCGGAGGCTCTCTGCTCTGCATTTCATGGGTTCTCATCAGAGGCTGGTGGAAAATTGATCCAATAGATAAACGCGCTCTAATCTACATTATTTTTTCCGGATTGTGCACCGCAGTAGTAATCCCGACAACAACTATGATGTACCTTTTGCCAATTTCCGTAATGGTGGCAATGGTCATTATGCGCGCGAGCCTCATAATTATTGGTCGAGCTGTGGACGAAATACAAATCAGGCAGGGAATCCTGAAGAAAAAAGTTTATCAAGAAGAAAACACCGCTGTTCTTTTTGCTTTGACTGCCGCCGGAATGCAAATATTCTTTGTCAAGCCCGGTGACTTTGATTTCATTCACAACTCAGCGGCTATAACAATATTATCCTGCTATCTTACAGCGTATGCTTTGAGAATCTACATCATGAACTATTACAAAAATACTCGGCCGGTCGGAACTCCATTAAATAATAAATGGTTTTTTGCTATTGAACAGTTTTCTGCGTCTATAGGAATTATTTTATTGTCAGTCTTTATTATCAATCTGCCTTCAATTATGAACTGGACTCGGCCGCTAGTAGACGAAACCGCTATAGTTCAATCGCTTAATTCGACTCAATCAGCCGAAACTATACTTCCAACCGTAGTAGCAGAATTGGCTAAAAAGGCAAGAAAAGAGCCTGTAGAACAGGTATATGTTTTTCGCGACGCATTCAGAATTCCTGAAGCCAAGTATCTGCAAAAACCAAATCTAACATCATTGCGTTTTGGAGCTATAGGAGCAGGAATGGTATTCGGAATTGCCGCATTCTTTTCAGTATTTATCTTCATGTTCAAGGGCAGAACCGCAACCTTTGCCAACCTATCGAATCGGCTGACATCTCTAGTTGCAGGTACTGCTTCAACAGTTATTTTTGCAATCTTTTTTAAAGGAAAATTTCCTAAGATTACGGATTGGCTCTCATTGCTCTACATATTCATCGCAGTCATCTATCTTGCTGTAGCGGAACGAAAACGAATTGCAGAGATGAAAGCGGCTCGTGAATTAATCGAAGAAAAGAAATGACAAAGAATATTGAAATTTTGCTTTTACTAGCTTTGCCGGCTTCAGGAAAATCAGAAGTCAGAAGGTACATGGATTTTACTGACGCAAAGACGAGGCAATCAGACTTTGGAATCGGAGAAACTGTTCAGCTCGACGACTATCCTTACGTTCATTCGATGAGGCGTATAGACGATGAGCTTATATCTATAGGCGCGAACAGAATTTTTTTTCAAACATCAGACAAACCGTTCAGAGACACAAAGCATTGGCTGACACTTATAGAACTTATCAACGAAGATTACAGTGATCTTATAGAACACAAAAAAGTTTCCTCTAACGAACCTGGAAAATGGTTATTACAAAGAATAGAAGCCGCCTCTAAAAGAGCCGGAGCAACTTTATTGTCTTCGGTTTTGAATTCCGATTTAGAAAAAGAACTCGGGCGAAGGTTAGATAAAGAGTCTTCAAAATTAATCGAAGAAAAAAATGCTAATCTTCAGACTGATCTAAATGGTAAAACTATTGTCATCGAATTTGCGCGCGGAGGCCCGGATGGTGCTGAAATGCCGCTTTCAGAGCCGCTTGGTTACAGAAGCTCTTTAAAAAGATTAAGCGATTCTGTCCTTCAAAAAGCATCAATACTTTATATCTGGGTAACTCCTGAAGAATCGAGAAGAAAGAATGATGCCAGAACCGATCCCAACGATCCAGGCTCGATATTGCATCATGGAGTGCCGCTAGAAGTTATGCTTAAAGATTACGGATGCGACGACATCGACTGGCTGATAACAAATTCTAAAAGACGCGGAACAGTAGAAATCGAGAAAGATGGAAAGTCATTTTTTTTACCTACAGCCAGGTTCGACAATAGAGTAGACAAAACTTCATTTCTGAGAGATGACCCTTCGACTTGGAAAAAAGAAAATGTTTTGGCAGTTCATGAAGAATTAAAAAGAGCTTTGTCCGGAAAAAAAGATTAAATTGACAGATATTTTTTTACAAAAACGAAAATAGGTAGCCGCAGGCTAAATTATCAAATCCATTTTTTCTTTCGGAAAAACAGAACTAAAGTTACAGCGATTAACAACATAAACAGAATAATAAAGACATTGCTGTATTCCCACTGAGACTCAGGAGGAAGATACTGTAAATTCATTCCGTAAAAACCAGTTATCAAATTCAAAGGCAAAAATATTATAGTGACGACAGTCAAAATCTTCATTACATCATTTAACTTCTTTGAGATCATCGAGTAATAAGATTCCATCATAGAAGCTATCATTTCTTTCATAAGAGTCGTATTTTCATTAATGCTTATAAGATGATCATGAATATCTTTGAAGTAGATAACCTGATGCGTGCTGATAAAAGAAAAAGAGTGACTCATCATCATTCTGATCACATCTCTTTGAGGGCCTGACACCTTTCGAAATTTTGAAAGCAATCCCTTGAACTCATTTATCTTCTCTAAAGCGCCTCCTTTATCCGCGATAATTTCATCTTCAATCTCATCGAGTTTATCTTCTATGCGATCAAATATTCTTGTCTCATCATCCACAACAGTATCTATTATCAGATGCAGAAGAAAATCAGTTCCTTTGCATAGTAGAGAATTGTTCATTGAACATTTTGTTTTTACCTGCCTGATCACTGGAATAGGATCTTCATGCACAGTCACAATATAATTCGGTCCTAAATAAATATTCAGTTCGAGAATATCCAGATTTTCTTGAGAGTAAACGTCACCTTTTATAGCCATCGAATGAAAAATTACAAATAGATATTCTTCGTAATCATCAATTTTAGGGCGATGGTTAGGAAATATGCAATCTTCTATCGAAAGCGGATGGAATTCATAAACGTCAGAGAGAAGATCCAGTTCATCCTCAGTAGGGTTCTCGATATCAACCCACAGTAAACCTTTCGGATCTAAAAGAAGCGCTTTCCATTCTTCTGATGGAATTTGCTGTTTTACGCCGGAACTGTCCGACCAGAAGACTTGCAGCATTTTTATCCTCCCTCACCGAATTGTTCCTTTGCGCTCATTATCTTTTTCCATGTTGCGCCGTCTTTGCGCCAATTCTGAAGGTTCCAGACCACTCCCTTGACATTCGGAATCTTTCTTATCATATAATCTATCTGCTTCATATCCGTATTACTTTTAGGCTCTGCAGTTTTAGATCTTCCTTTAAGAAAACCTGTTATCGTAACGGAACCCTTTGCAGTAGAATAATTCAGTTTTGTGGTATCGACTCCGCGTCTCACAAAAATCTGATCCACTCTGACATTAATCAATTTGTCATCAACAGCCATAAGAGAATCGTACGTGAATTTTCATTTGAATCAAGCTATTATTCGTCAAGAAGTTCTATCGAGTATATAATGACTTGAAGAAGCTTTCATAGGAGGAGCAACATGAAAAAAATATTGGGAATTGCATTTGCAATTGTAATTATAGCCGGAGCGGCATATTCAGCGCCGGTTAATGTCGGAGTCGTCGACATGGCAAAAGTCAGCGAAGGTTATGAGCGATACAGTTCTGCGAGAAAAGATCTCGAGAAAAAAAAGGCTGAATTGCAGTCTATAGTCGATCAGGAAGAACAATCAATACTTCAATTGATCAACGAACTCGAAACAGTGCGCGCGACGGCAACTCAAGAAGAGATTGGCAATCGAAGATCAGAAATAGAGCGGCGTGATAAAGACCTTCGTGAATTTGTAATTCAGACAAACACACAATTTCGAGATGAGCTTGATACTCTTCAATTCAGAACCAAAGACGAAGTTGAAACTGTAGTTATCGAAATTTCACGTAAGCTCGGATTGGATGTTGTCCTTGAACGCAACATGACTCTCTTTACAAATGAAAGTCTTGAAATAACAAATATGGTCATTGCAGAATTAAACAATCGTTACAAGCCGCTTCCTCCGGTTAGAATGAATCTTTCCGGCAATAGTTCCGGAGCAACGAGCACTCCGCCAACTGCATTTCCTTCACCGGCGCCTGCGGGGAGATCCGGCAACACCGGCTGGCCGTTCACATCAAGGTAACTTATTGATGACCGAAAAGATATTGAGCAGGAGATTGAATGAGCTCGCCGAATTCGTCGGAGGGCGCATCATCGGCAATCCTGAAGCAATCATAAAAGGTATTGCATCGGTAGAAACAGCAAAGAGAGGAGATATAACATTTGCTATATCAGAACAGTTTCTGAAAAGTGCTGAAGAGTGCGCGGCAGAATGTATTATCGTTCCTCCAATTTTAACAGAGTCGGAAAAAAATCTTTTAATTGTAGATAATCCAAGATTCGCTTTTGCAAAAATAGCTTCGCTTTTTGCTCCGCCAAGTCGGCTTCTTCCGGGAATTCATTCAGAAGCATCTATAGCCGCTTCAGCGGAGCTTGGCCGCAATGTCGCTGTCGGAGCAAATGCTGTTATTGATGAAGACGCGAGTCTTGGAGACGAAGCAGTCATTTATTCCGGAGCATATATCGGAAAGCGTTCCAAAATAGGAAATGGAACGATAATTCACGCTAATGTCACAGTCGAAGAAGATTCTGTAGTCGGCTCTAATTGCATTATTCATGCAGGAACTGTCATTGGCTCGGACGGATTCGGATTCGTAGAAAATAACGGAAAGCATTTCAAGATACCTCAGATTGGAAATGTAATTATCGAGGATAATGTTGAAATCGGAGCGAACTGCACTATTGACCGTGCGGCGACAGAATCGACAATAATTAAATCCGGTACCAAAATTGATAATCTTGTCCATATAGCTCACAATGTCATAATCGGACATGACTGTCTGATTATAGCTCAAGTCGGAATATCCGGTTCCGTAACCGTCGGCGACAGCGTAACTCTAGCAGGGCAGGTCGGAGTTGCAGGGCATTTGACAATTGGAGACAGAACCGTAATCGCGGCAAAGTCCGGTGTAACTAAATCCATTCCAGGCGGACTACACATGTCAGGTTTCCCTGCAAAGCCTCATTCTGAGGAGAAGAAAATTATGATTTCCATGCCGCGGCTTCCTGAGCTGATAAAGAAGGTCGCACAGCTCACGACAGCGCTTCAAAGAATCGCGCGCAGAATCGACAAACTTGAAGGAGGCAGGCAATGACCCAGGCAACGTTGAATGGAGAAGTAGTATTTTCCGGAGTAGGACTTCACACAGGAGAAGAAGTTACTGTAAGGCTCAAACCTTCCGAGCCGAACAAAGGAATCACTTTTATTCGAGTAGACCTGCCTGAGTCTCCGGTTATTCCTGTCAGTTCAGAATATGTTATTGCAACTGAAAGAGGAACGACGATTGGACGAGGCGAAGTTGCAATTCATACAGTGGAGCATCTGCTTGCGGCTTTAAGCGGATTAGAGATCGACAACGTAATAATAGAATTTGACGGTCCGGAAGTGCCGACACTCGACGGATCTGCTTTGCCTATCGTAGAAGAGATAAAAAAGGTCGGCATACGTAAATTCAATATACCTCAAAAAACTTTTCGAGTGCGGGAGCCTGTTTGGCTTGAAGACGGAGACAAAGAGATAATTGTTCTTCCATCTGCCGACTTCAGAATATCTTACACGATCAATTTTCCTGGAACAGGAATAGGATCTCAGTTTCTGACCTTAACTTTAACTCCTGAAGTTTTTGAAAAAGAGATCGCACCGGCAAGAACATTTTGTTCTCTGGACGAAGTTGAAGCGCTCCGAAACGCAGGACTGATTAAAGGCGGGTCTTTGGAAAATTCTATCGTATTCGACTCAAAGGGTCCGTATGGCAACTGCAAACTGAGATTTCCTGATGAGCCCGTAAGGCACAAAATACTCGATCTGATCGGAGATTTCATGTTTCTCGGATCGAGATTAAAAGGTCATGTCATAGTAATACGCGGAGGGCATACATTGAATATCCGCATGACTCGGAAGCTCGATGAGCTTCGGCAGAAAACAGCGGCGTATTACCATAAAAGCCTTCCTGTAGCCAATGAGCAGTTGGACATTCAGGCAATAAAAAAGATTCTGCCTCATCGGCATCCATTTCTTTTGGTCGATAGAATTCTCTCGATAGATCCTGGAAATAAAGTTGTCGGTCTAAAAAATGTCACAGGAAATGAGGACTTCTTTCTTGGTCATTATCCTCAGTATCCTGTAATGCCGGGTGTTCTCATTATCGAAGCGATGGCGCAAGTTGGCGGAGTAATGTTGTTATCAGCTTCAGACAAACCCGGCAGACTTGTCTTCTTTTCAGGACTTGATAATGTAAAATTCAGAAAGCCCGTTGTTCCCGGGGATCAGGTTATTTTTGAGGTTGAAGCTGTGAAAGTGAAATCGAGAATGGCTCACATGCGCGGCAAAGCATTCGTCGAAGGAACGGTCGTTGCCGAGGCAGAATTAAAGTTCACTATACCGGAGGCATAATCGCTGATGAATAAGATACATCCTTCATCAATTATAGATCGTGATGCAATAATTGGTGAAGATTGCGAAATAGGTCCTTTCTGCATTGTCGGAAAAGGTGTAAAGCTCGGAAATGGAAACGTGCTTCGCAGTCATGTTGTAATGGAAGGCATAGCCGAAATCGGAGCAGGAAACATTTTTTATTCAGGCTGTGCAATAGGAACACCGCCGCAGGATTTGAAATATGCTGGAGAGCCGACAAAGCTGATGATGGGCGACAATAATGTTGTCAGAGAATGCGTTTCGATAAACAGAGGAACCGTAGGCGGCGGCGGAATAACTTCGATAGGTTCGAATTGTCTTTTCATGCTCTCTTCACACGTAGCGCATGACTGCCACCTCGGCGACGAGGTTGTAATGGCGAATTGCGCAACTCTTGCGGGACATGTCACAGTGGGAAGTTATTCGGTAATTGGAGGGCTTACGCCAGTACACCAATTTGTAAAGATCGGAGAACACGCATTCATCGGCGGAGCAACACGCGTAAGTCAGGATATAGTTCCATACATCAAGATGGGAGGAATTCCGCCTACGCTTATGGGTGCGAATTCAATTGGGCTGGCACGCAGAGGTTTTACTGAGGAGCAACTCAAAACAATAGATAAAGTTTTTCGAATTCTGTTTAAGTCGGGATTGAATACAACTCAGGCGCTTCAAGAGATAGAAAAGAAGATCGAGCCATCAAAAGAAGCAACAAAAATTGTCGAGTTCATAAAAGCATCGAAAAGAGGAATTCAGAAGTAAAGTTTCAGAACTGTTATTCTGGAGTTTCCCTAAAACTTTTGCTACGACACAATGGTGTCCACGACACAATGGTGTCCACGACACAATGGTGTCCACGACACAATGGTGTCCACGACACAATGGTGTCCACGACACAATGG
>PEWQ01000082.1 GCA_002780065.1 Candidatus Hydrogenedentes bacterium CG07_land_8_20_14_0_80_42_17 | reverse complement strand
CCGAATAAGCTCAGCCTGCTTTCGTTCCAGTTTCTCCCATTCTCTAATAGGAGCCTTTTGATCGATGAACAAAGCCGAATAAACGAACGAAGAATAATCCTCCAAAGACATTCCGGCCTCTTGAGCCAGAGCTTCGGTAGGATGAATTGTAAGACACCATTTCTTGTTGTTAATGAGATAGTCTCTAACAGGCTTACGTGCTCGGGAAAATTCTGCGATTCGACGAGGATCGATTCCGGCAAGAGAGCGAGTATTCGAATCCGAAATGATTATCACTCTGGCATCAACCTCGCGCGCTTCTGCCCAATCCAATTTAGAAATTCGTGTCAACTGCTCCTTATTAGCATTCTTGAAGAAGAACGGTTGAATAGAAGGCAGAGACAAACGTATGAACGGGTGAGCTCCAATCAAAAGCGCTTCGCGATAAACTGCTTCAGCGAGTTGACTCGAGAGTGTGTTTGCGTATATTCCGATCGTTTCGCCTTTTTTAAGTTTTGTTGAATGCCGTATTCTACCTTCAGAATCCTGAAAACGCCTGCGCTTTATGGTCCAAGCTGAATATTCACTATCTGCCCGTCAATCGTCAATTGGACGCTGCCGCTACCGTATTGACAGCTAACGGAATAACTCCCCAACGGCAGATCCGAAAACGTCGCGACACCCGAGAAATTAGTGTTGTGGCCCGCGGTTACCGGGCCGGAAACCTGCACGTAGGTATTCTGTGCACACACTTCGTCTCCCTTCTTGTTGATCTTTCTCACCGTTACGCGAATGGTGCCCTTACCTTGGTTCGGCTGAAGATTGAAGTTGATGGTCGGATGCTGGCCCGGAGAAATTCCGACGGACTGCGTTTGAGACTGGTATCCGTTCGCAAATGCCGTAATGGAATATGATCCGGGCGGCAAAGGATAGAAATCGTGAGAAGTGCCAGTCGCGCTTCCTCCGCTTGGTCCAGACAGCGAGAACGACGCCGAAACATTCGCCGTGACATTGATGCCGCACGGCTGAGGATTCAACGTGAAGTTGGCCGTCGCGTTCGTGGCCGATACGGTCACATTCACCGGTGAGCCGCCAGTGTATCCTGGCGCGCTTGCCGTGACCGTGTAGTTGCCGTGCGGAATATTTTCTAGTGTGTACGATCCGTTGCCTGCAGTTGTAGTCGAATAACTCCCGGCGCTAACGATCGCACCGCCAACTCCGCCGCCTGTCGAAGAAGAGACAACTCCCGTGATCTTTCCAACTGCCTGCATGACGATCGTAACTGTGGCCTGCCCTCCCTCCGGAACGTCCTTGCTACCGCTCTGCAAGGCGTATCCATTTGCAGTAGTGCTGATTGAATATACGCCGGGCGGCAATTCATCGAAGTTGAAGTGGCCTGAACCGTCGCTGGTCGCGGTCTTTGTTATCGCACCCGATATCATAATCGTTGCGCCGGAGATTGCAGACCCGGTCGTGCTTTGCACGTTGCCCGAAAGACTTCCCAATTTCTGAAGAACGAAATTCACCGGGGTTATTTGCCCGTTAACGGCAGTCGCATTTTGTGACGAAGGCGTCACGTATCCTTGAGCCGTGACCGATACGGCGTAATTGCCGGCGAGAAGGGCTTCGATGCGATAATGACCTTGTGCATCCGTGGCATTCATTTTTGTTACAGGCCCGGCCACCGTAACTGTCACGTTAGGAACTGCGTCATTCGTAGCATTGGCGCGCGTTACGGTCCCCTCGATCACGCCCAGTTTGAGAAGAACATACTGGTCCATTTTCGCCTCGCCGTCGCCGAGGGTGACGGTTACGGTTTTGGGTGCGTAGTTTTCGGAGCTTTTATCCAGCGTTATCGCATATGAGCCTGGCGGCAAGCCTTCCACTTGAAACCACCCTTGCGCGTCAGTGGTAAGGTTGAGCGTCTGGCTGGGGTAATTACCCCCGGATGTGCCGGTGAAGGTGACAGCAACGCCGGGGATGGGTTGATTCGAAGCATCCACAACCTGAGCCGTTAGTTTTGCTTTTTTGACCAGTTTGATGACAATCGTCTTGGTTTCGGCCGGCATAACTTGATTATTAGGCGAGGTTTCTGAGAAGTATCCGGACAGTGATGCCGTGATTGAATATAGAGCCGGGCCAACATTAGAAATTAGGAACTGCCCACCACCTGAAGTTGATCCAGTGAATGTTGACTGATAGTCTGTTCCGGCGAAGAGGTTGGTCGCCGTCGCCGTGACAGAAGTGTTATCAAGCCTTGTTCCATCAAGATCTCTCTCAACAATTATTTCAAGCGATCCCGGCATAGGCACTAGCAAAATATCATGGTTGATGGTTTGCCCTGAGACTGCCGCTACACTATTTTCAAGCTCTGCGTATTTATCATGATGATACTTAATTCTGACTTGATTATTTGGAAGCGATCCTAAGGAATAGTTACCATTACCGTCAGTAATAGCTTTCGACAACTTTATCGATTCGTTGATAGCAGGAATATCATACCAAGCTTCAACAGTAGCTCCGTCTATAGGGGCATTGTCAGTAGAACGTCTCACGACACCAGATACTTTTCCCTCCGCTGGCAAATTGATATTAAGGGTCCGTGTCTCCCCTGGATTAAGCTGGCCCACATCGATAAGCTGGGGGCCATATCCGTCGTACATCTCTAATAGGTGATAGTGACCCGCAGTAATTGCGACAACTGGATCGATATGATCCGTACTCCACTTCCCCGTCGATAAACCAATGCCCGTTTTAGCGGTAGTTAAGTAGTTCCCTTGCCAGTAGATCCGCACTACTGCCTTTTGCAATAGATTTCCACTTGGTCTGGCAACTGTGCCGTTGATCCGTATATTCAGCCTTTGTTCAATGGTAATGTTTTGCTCGGACATGTTTCCGGCGCCGTCCCATACTCGAACTCTGTAGACGCCATCAGATAAATCGCCTAAATTCTCTTCAATAGCCCAACCAAGAGTTGCATACCCGGCGCTACCGTATTCCACTGGGTTGCTACCATAGTCCTTCGTAATTGTCGGAGTTGTCGACTGATTTGGTGCGGTCTGAATTTGTTCTATCTCGAACGCACGTATGCCAGAAGCATCTTTGCTGTAATCATGCGCTCGCAAATAGAAAGGACTCGAATTGTTTCCGGGGTTCAATGCCCATTTATGAACATCGACGATCTCCCATACAGGTATTCGCGGCAATACAGTAAGTCGATCCAACATTGCATCCCATTGTTTCTGTGCAGAAAAATTCGTTAATGGATGATCTTCTCCATCGGTTATCCCGACTCCGTTTCTAACCATAGCTTTCTCATAAACATATTCTGTGAATCCATCAGATCTGAAGACCGGATATTCAGGCCAATCTGGATGAGCAGGATCAACTGGGTACAATCCCGTTGCCAAATTGGGCAATTTTCTTCTGAAATTCAAAATAGTTGGATATAGGCTTGATCCCGCTCCCAAAGGGCTAGAACCGCCACTGTACCTTATCGTCGTTATGGGCAACCACTCTCTTGCCAACCGTATAACCTTTTTTCTTACTGTGTCTGTTGCATCATCTCCTAAAGTTCTTACGCCCCAGATTGGGTTGGTTTGTCCACCCACATTTTCAAATTCAGACAGAGTTTCTTCGGTTATGAATGCAGTAGTGCCATCGGAAGTTAAAAGATTAATTACATATTCTTCGCTTTTAACAACACCATCAATATAGCTGATAACACCAGTGAGTATGCCGTTATGACCACCTGTAATTGCTCCGCTACCGACATCCCGCGTAACCATATCACCAAGTTCAAAAGGTACTTCAACAAATCCTGTCGTTTGCGCAAAAGTCGGAATGATTGCGACAACGATACATAGAGATATGATGCCCTGCGCTAACCGAGATATGCTCATTTATTGAATTTCCTCTCTTATCGCCTCTAATATTTGCCTTTTATCATTCTCATCACAGTTTTCTAAAATACGTATTATTGCAGGGTCATTAGCACGCGCCCCCGTTTCCAGATATGAGCTAACTATTTCTGGAAGCAACATCTCCGATCTCACATCAAATGTCATGAGGTATTCCTTCAACGATAGATACGCCTCTTGTCGCCTGGTTGATCCAATTACTTTCAGAAGCACAAAAGCGTTGCTTTCTGATGGCATCAACCGATCATGTGAAAGAAAATGCTTGTTGAAGGCTTGTAGCAATAGTTCAAACGCTAGTTCCACTTTTCGCAATTGCGCTTGACAGCCTAATGAGATCACTGCATCCCGACTTAGATTTGCATCATATAGCAAATCACTCAATGTTCTGAACTCTTCATTTGATAGTGTTGCCCCTTTAGCCATCTCCAACACATCTCTTCGTTTATCGAGCGGAACATTCGGCCCCATCGTTTTCTCGTTTATGCCCGGAAAAACATCTTGATTGACTTGTGGAGCAATACTTAGAGCGCGTCTTCTGAGCGTTTTCGGCGAAGTCTCGTTTCTAACGAGAACGACTGAATAGATTAGTGCAGGGGAATATCTCAAGTTCGATAGTAAATCCATCGCGATTATACGAAGCCCTTCGCGCTCGCTATTATCAGATAGAACTTCGTAAATATGTTGCAACACACTTGTATCATAGATATCGACATCTGATTTTAGAGCTCCGCCAGCCAGCCCCCGAGCCCAAAACGACTGTTTCTTGTCAACGAAAATTCTAACAAAGTCTTTATACATCAGGATCTTACCTGGCGTGCGCTTCCCTTCATAAAATGTGGAAAAAACGGCACCAATTCGCTTGGCCTGCTCTGGATGATTTCGAAACCATTGCTCAACCTCTTCGACATTTTGAGGCCCGTTTGGATTTGGCCAATCCTTTATCATTTCGTCGCATGCGCTCGTCACGAGCTCGTAGGTATGCTTCTCGGGTTCTTGAAGCATGGCATTATAGCGAGAATCATTTGCACATGCCGTGCTACCTATTGATACCATCAATACCATAAATGTTAATCTCAGAATATGAATCCGTACGTCTATTTTCATTGCCGTAACTCTGATCCTCCTCCACGTATGTTGGACAAAAAAAAGTCTGATTTAAGTTGATACGACGCCGGTTGTCCGTGATGCTTTTCCGGTCGTCCATACTTGAAACGGAACGACCGCTCACCTGATCGGCGAGGCGGTCGCCCGTCCCGTTTTGGGTAAGTTGATTTTCTCAGCTTCACCGAGAAAATCAACTTTTAGTTTACGCTCAAGTACACCTCCTCCGGTGTCCTCATTCCGAGAGCGTTGTGAGGGCGCTTCGTGTTGTAGAAACCCAGATACTTTCCGATGTTGTGTAGCGCTTCCTCCGGATCTTCGTAGTGAACTGATAGGAAATTTCTTTTTTCGACCATGGATAAAAAATATCAATTAATAGCATGTTGTCCAGAAAAAATCAGAAAACTTCGTAACCGGTCACCTATGAACTGCTTTGTCAACAGCGAATATTTTCCGTTTTATGATTTTATTTTCTCCTTTCTTAACCATCGTCGCCGTGCTGTGGGAAAGTGGAAAACTCGACGCGGCTACCGCCGCTTCGAGTTTTCCAAGTTTGTGGGATTCCCTTCTTTTTGGGAATTCCACAAACGTCTTTTCCACAGCAGTAAACCTGTGGTATCAAGAGAAGGGCAATGGAGCAATCACATATTCGCGGTCGTATTTTTTTATGCCGCATGTTTTCAATTCGCACTTTGAAATGAGGCGCCAGACACAGCAAAACGGAGTCGAACTCCAAACCGGTTAACGTGGTCAACCTTAGCCTCATATTCATGCTCTCACCCTTCGATTACCTATGCCGCTCGTCCGATTTGATATCTTTCTCCGCTTTGAAACATCGTCCAAAGGCGGTGCAACAATTTTCGAGCGACAGCCACGATCGCTCGTTTGCCGCCTTTTTTTGCGGCCAGCCTCTGGTAAAACTTTTTCATCTCCGGATCCATTTGGATCACCCGCCAGGTAGCTTCCACAAGAGCGGTTCGCGACTGCACATTTCCTTGCCGTGTAATTCGTCCGCGTCGAATCGTTTCTCCGCTGGAATATTCTCCGGGGCACAGCCCGACAAACGCCACAGCTTTTTCAGGCGAAGCGAATCATTTGAGATCACCTAATTCAGTGACCATGATTGCGCACGTCACCTTTCCGAAGGCCGGCACGCTCTGATACATCGTCATCAGGTCGCTTGAATTTTCTTTCAGCGTTGTAGCGATTTCCTTTTCGCAAGAGGAAATCTGATCATCTAATACGTCGATAACAAAGAACAAATGCTCAAACGACTGCCTTACTTCTGACGCTAAAGTCTGTGAACGAATCCACTCCTTGAATTTGCCGGACCAGTTTTGGATGCCGTACTCGATTCCCTGAAACATCAGTTTCGCTTTAATGCGCCGAAGCATGGACGTGCGATTTTAAACAAGCATGCCTCGAGTTCTGACGAGATCGCGAATCGCTCTTTCCTCAGGAATGGGAATCGCGATACTTCGAAGCATACCTCTTTGCAATAGCCTGGCTAATTCAAGACTATCACGAGCATCGGTCTTGATTCTTGTCGGTTCTCGAGGAATCTGACAAGGCGTAGCGACAACAACATCGAAGTGAGCCGCCGTCAATTCGTCGTAGATCCAGAATCCGCAACCTCCAATCTCATATGCGATCTGAGACTTAGCCGCCGTCACTCCGTGCTTCCCAAAAATTTCGAGAAGATTCTTTGTTCGAGGAGGAATTACCCCTTGAAATATAATCTCCCGTTCGCGTATAATACAGACGTTCCATGACTGCCGATGGACGTCGATTCCTATATGGTAATTAACCATAATGTGGCTCCTTTCTGAGATATAATTTGAGGATGACCACGATGATACCACAAAGGTATCTCTACGGCTCCCCGGCAGTTCATGGAAACAGTTATGGTAACAAAAGTAGTCGCAGGCTTATTCCCATGCCCGCTAAGTTAACTCTGTAACGCATACAATTTCAGCGTGATTTGATTTCATATTTTTGATCTAACATGAACGTGTCAGAAATAAAAACAAGCTCTGGACGGTCAAGAAGTCACGCTACTCAGTGAAATCAAAGATCTGAAAAGGGGACTGGCTCCGAGCGTAGCGAGTGCCTGTCCCCTTTTTCAGCCTGTGCAACAAGCGTGGAGCATGACAGGTGAGGCGCTGTTACCTTCTAACCTTCAACTCTTTTCCGTCGATTAAAATTTGTCCTCTTTTATTGTTAAAGTTGATGCTTTTGATCAGGTCCCAGTGAAGAGCGGAAACGTTTTTGCCTCGGCACTCTTTGTATGCCGAACCCAAAGCGAGATGAATTGTTCCGCCGATCTTCTCGTCAAACAAAATCTCTTTTGTCGGAATCTTAATTCCAAAATTTGTGCCGATTCCAAATTCGCCAAGCCTTCTCGAACCTGAATCGGTGCCGAGCATCTTA
>PEWQ01000183.1 GCA_002780065.1 Candidatus Hydrogenedentes bacterium CG07_land_8_20_14_0_80_42_17 | reverse complement strand
TGAATCATGAATGAAGGTTCGTTGCGTTTTCCGCGCATCGGAACCGGTGCGAGATAAGGCGCGTCAGTCTCGATAAGAATTCGATTCGACGGTAATTGCTTTGCAACTTCACGCAGTTCATTACTCTGCTTGAATGTTACTATTCCGTTCAGGCTTATATACCAGCCGAGCTCAATTGCTCGCATTGCATCATCTATTGAACCTGTGAATGAATGTAATACTCCTGCCGCTTTCGATCCCTCAAGAATGTCGAGAGCTTCTTTGTAAGCATTCGAGTATCTTCCTGATTTTTCTTTGGAATTTCTGCAGTGAATGATCATGGGCTTATGATATCGCTCGCTAAGTTCGAGTTGCGCTTCGAAAAATTGAATCTGCCTCTTCACATAATCGATATCGTAGAAAAAATCCAGTCCGAATTCACCGATAGCGCAAATTTCGGGAAATTCCAGAAGAAAACTTTCGATCTCTGAAATAGCCGAGATCGTGACTGAAGTGACCTCGTGAGGATGAATTCCTGCCGCAATACGAATATTTGAATTTCGCCAAGGCGCATGAATAAGCCTTCGGGTTGACTGCACCGATGTAGAAGGAATCAGCCATTCAGTCACTCCACTCGCATTTGATCGATTGAATACTTCGCATCTGTCGGCATCGAATTGCTCCATATCGAGATGACAGTGAGTATCGAAGATATTCATTTAAGGCACACCACACATCACGCACCACACATCACGCATCACGAACAGAGCGCTTTAAGTTTTTCGATCATTTGAGGAGTTCCTACCGCAATTAAGATGTCGCCGGATTCGAGCATTCTTTCGACATCGACATTGTAAAAACAATTTCCAAGACGGTCTTTGAGCGCGATTAGGTTCAATCCTGTCTTCTGACGTATTCCGGCCTGACTCAATTTTGTTCCGATCAATTGAGAAGTTTCCTTAACTTCAATTTCGCTGAAACGGTGAACGTCTTTACCTCTAAGCATTTGATCCAGAAATGAAGTGACATTAGGCCTGATCATTTCGGAAGCTAGCCTCAATCCTCCGTTGAATGTAGGAGTCACTACGCTCGAAGCGCCTGCGGCTTTCAATTTAGACTCGGAACTTAATGATTTTGCTCGAGCGACAATTCGGATTGAAGGATTCATGACACGAGCCGTAACCGTCAATAGAACGTTGTCTCTATCGTCCGAGAGACATGCTATGATTCCTCTGGCACGTTCTATTCCTGCTTTCTGCAATTCCGATTCCTCCCATGCGTTGCCGTGAAGTGTTAAAATCCCTGGAAATTGCTCGGTGATCTTTTGACATGCCTCTTCGCTTTCATCAATCGCTATAAAAGTTTCTCCGACTGTGATGAGCTCTGTGAGCGCAGAAGAGCCTGTATCTCCTAGCCCGCAGAGTATTATGTGATTCTTCAAATCTTTTGCTGATTTCAATGTGCGTCTCCTTTCAACAATCTTTTTGAGATGACCTTCAACCAGAAACGAAGTCGCTTCTGATACAACATAGAGAACTACTCCCATCCCGATAAAAAGAAGAAATATGGTGTAAATCTCCGCTAAATAGTAATGATGTTCGTAAATGCCGAGTACATCTCCGTAACCGACAGTGGTTAAAGAAATAGCTGTCATGAATATGCAGTCCATCATGCTCCAACTTTGCGGAATGATATTCATGCGGAGCCCGTATATTCCAAGAAGATAATATCCAATGGTTCCGAAGATGCATACTAAAGCAAGAAGTAATACAGGAATTAAAAGCCGTTTTGGCGACATGAAATTTTCTAATGAATCTCCCCAAAAAGAAATTTTTGCTGCATGAGAATATTTCTCAGAGCAAGATTTGTATCGCGCAATTTCGAAGCGGCAATTTTCGCTAAATTCGTCATAATTTTATAGCCGATAGCAGGATCGGCGTCCATTAGCTCAATAAGCTTATTCCGCGCGATAGATAACATTTCCACATCATCAAGTGCGCGGGTTCTGGCACTCCTTCTGTGGCCTCCGACTAGACAGAGCTCGCCAAAAACCTCGTTGTCTTTGGTTTGAAATATTTTTTCGGCTGTCATCTCATCGTAGAGTTTGAGTTCTATTGCAACACGACCCGACGCCAAGATGAAGATTTCATTACCTTCTGAGCCTTCATCAAAGATGATTTTATCTTTTTCGCAATTACGAATCTCCGCAATTTTAGAGATCTTTTCAAGTTGAGATTCTGATAGTTCTCCGAAGAGATCACTATTTTTAAGAATATCGATAATCTTCATGAATTGAGAATACGCCGAAAAGATGAGTTGCACAATATTTTTTTACACTAGAAAAAATATTTATAAATCTTCTTGCTAATCCAATCAAAAAAATATATAATTCAAATTAATGATGAACAGATTATTTGAAATTATTAATTCCAGCATTGGCAGAAAAGTCATAATGGCTATTACAGGAATAGTAGTTGTAGGATTTCTGCTAGGACACATGACCGGCAATCTTCTTGTTTTTAAAGGCCCTGATGCAATTAACCACTACGCTGAATTTTTGCAATCCAAGCCGCTTTTGATTTGGACAAACAGAATAGTTTTGCTAGTCAGCCTTATTCTGCACATTTGGGCGGCCACGACTTTGACGCTCGATGCGTGGAACGCGAGACCGGTTCCTTACGCATCTTCTCAAAGAATACTCGAGACAACATACGCGGCGCGAACTATGCGTTGGGGCGGTCCTATCATTGCTCTGTATGTCATTTACCATTTGCTTCATTTTACAGTCGGCAGAGTTGGACCTCAGCATTTCGAAGGTGATGTTTACATGAACATTGTCACAGGTTTTCGCATTCCGTACATTGCGGGCTTCTATATTATATGTATGCTTGCGATAGGATTTCATCTTTATCATGGAATATGGAGCTTCTTCCAGACGCTCGGAGCAAACCATCCTCTATACAATCCATTGAGAAGAATCATTGCAGTCGCTATTGCTTTGACAATTACTGCAGGTTTTATCTCTGTGCCGCTCGGGGTCATATTCAGAGTTATCGGAGGTGACATACCATGAAAATAGATTCGAGACTTCCCTCCGGCCCGATCGAGACGGCGTGGGATCGGACAAAATTCGAGATGAAGCTTGTGAATCCGTCGAATCGGGGGAAGCGCACAATAATTATTGTCGGGACAGGATTAGCCGGAGCCAGCGCGGCGGCGTCGCTGGGCGAACTCGGATACAATGTGCTCTCTTTCTGCTATCAGGATTCACCGCGGCGTGCGCATTCCATTGCGGCTCAAGGCGGAATAAATGCGGCTAAAAATTACCGCAATGACGGAGATTCAATCTTTCGGCTTTTTTACGATACCGTGAAGGGCGGTGATTTTCGCGCTCGCGAAGCGAATGTGTATAGGCTCGCTCAACTTTCGAATAACATAATCGACCAATGCACTGCGCAAGGAGTTCCTTTCGCTCGTGAATACGACGGATTGCTTGATACAAGGTCGTTTGGCGGCGCGCAGGTTTCACGCACTTTTTATAGTCGAGGTCAGACAGGCCAACAGCTTCTTCTCGGAGCGTATTCAGCATTAATGCGTCAGGTGAAAGCCGGAACGGTTCGAATTTTTTCTAGAACCGAAATGCTTGATCTCGTAATTGTAAATGGAGTTGCCCGCGGAATTGTTGTTCGAAACATGATTACAGGAAAAATTTTCTCTGTAGCTGGAGATGCAGTTATTTTGTGCACAGGAGGCTATGCAAACACATTCTACCTTTCGACAAATGCTAAGGGCTCGAATGGCTCTGCGTGCTGGCGCGCGTATAAACGCGGAGCAGGGTTTGCTAATCCGTGCTACACTCAAATACATCCGACCTGCATTCCGGTGACAGGTGAGCATCAATCGAAACTTACATTGATGAGCGAGTCATTGCGGAATGACGGACGCATTTGGGTTCCGAAGAAAAAAGGAGACAGAAGACCTGCGAACGAAATTCCCGAGGAAGATCGCGATTATTATCTGGAGCGAAAATATCCGACATTTGGAAATTTGGTTCCGCGTGATGTTGCGTCGAGAAATGCTAAGCAGGTTTGCGACGAAGGGCGAGGAGTCGGCGAGAGCGGGCTTGGTGTAAATTTGGATTTTAGGGACTCGATTAAACGATTTGGAGTGCAATTAATCAAAGAACGTTACGGCAATCTCTTTGAGATGTATGAAAAGATTACTGCCGAAGACGGCTATAAAGTACCGATGAGAATCTATCCTGCGGCTCATTATGTAATGGGTGGGCTCTGGGTTGACTATCATCTTATGTCATCGATTCCGGGACTTTTTGTCGGAGGTGAAGCTAACTTTTCTGATCATGGCGCAAATCGTCTTGGAGCCAGTGCTCTAATGCAAGGACTATGCGACGGTTATTTTGTTTTGCCGGCGACAGTTCCTCATTATCTTTCAACTTCTTCTTTGCCGAATATTTCGGATGATTCGAAGGAATTCAAAGAAGCTGTCGGAGAAGCTGAGTCGCGAATTAAGAGACTGATGAATATAAATGGCAAACGCACGGCAGATTCGTTTCATCGTGAGCTTGGAAAGTTATTGTGGAATTACTGCGGTATGGCAAGAAACGAAGCAGGGCTGAAGAAGGCGCTAGAGGCTATTCCAGCGCTTCGAGAAGAGTTTTGGCAGAACGTAAAAGTGCCGGGTGATTCTGAAGACCTGAATCAATCATTGGAAAAAGTGAATCGAGTTGCGGACTTTATGGAGGTTGCCGAACTTATTGTGAACGATGCTCTTGAACGAAAAGAATCGTGCGGCGCTCATTTCAGAGAAGAGAGCCGGACAGAAGAAGGCGAAGCAAAACGCGATGATGCGAATTTCAGCCACGCGGCTGTGTGGGAGTTCGCCGGCGACAACAAGAAACCTATTCGCAATATTGAACCATTGTCTTTCCAGTATGTGAAACCTCAACAGAGGAGTTACAAGTGAGCGAAAAAGGAATGAAACTTAATTTAAAAATTTGGCGGCAGAAATCTTCGAAAGATAAAGGCGGCTTTGTTGATTACAAAGTGGAGAATATAAGTCCGAACATGTCTTTTCTCGAGATGCTCGATGTTTTGAACGAAAAGATAATTTTGGAAGGTGGCGAACCGATAGCGTTCGATAATGACTGCAGAGAAGGAATCTGTGGAATGTGCGGGCTTTACATTAATGGAAGACCTCACGGACCTCAGTCAGGAACTACTACATGCCAATTACACATGAGAAGTTTTAGAGATGGAGAATTAATCACGATAGAGCCTTGGCGATGCGGAGCGTTTCCGATTGTCAAAGACCTTATTGTTGACAGAAGCGCTCTGGATAAAATCATCATGGCTGGAGGTTTTATCTCCGTTTCGACAGGGGCTGCTCCGGAAGCAAATACAATTCCGGTTCCGCGAGATGACTCAGGAAATTCAATGGATGCGGCGCAGTGCATAGGTTGCGGCGCATGCATTGCCGCGTGCCCTAATGCCTCTGCAATGCTTTTTACAGCCGCAAAGATTTCGCATCTCGGACTGCTTCCGCAAGGCCAACCCGAGCGCAAAAAGCGCGCACTTTCGATGGTGAAAGCCATGGACGATGCCGGGTTCGGAGGATGCACCAATCACGGTGAATGCGAAGCTGCTTGCCCGAAAAATGTCTCTACGAAATTTATTGCTCGAATGAATCGAGATTACATCTCTGCCGGTCTTACTGAAGAACCCGAAAAAGAATAAATGAATTTGCACCACGAATGAACTCAAAAAAAAGAACCACGAATGAACTCAAAAAAAAGAACCACGAATGAACACCAATAAACACGAATTTTTTAAATAATTAATATTTTTTTTATTAGTGTAGATTCGTGGTTATTCGTGGTTCTATTATTGAGCAGGAATAAGTCTGCGGCTACCGTTTGATCTACGATCCGCGATTAAATAACTTCTTCTTTAAACTTTCTATTGCTGACGAATGTCCTACATCCTTGCCGGCATGTTCAGATAAATACCATTTCTCCTCGAGTAGGTTGCAATATAACTCGATAGGCTCTGTTGAAGAATCGATGACTGATTTCATCTCTTCCAGCGTTGGAAAATAAATCTCGTTCATCCAGTAATATGCGGCTACTGAAAGCGGAGTATCTTTTCCTCCTGACTCGGAGATTGTCATTCTCAATTCCTGAATCTCGTTTATGATTCTTCGAGCCTGTTCTTCCTGAGCCTCGAGTCCTGTCAAAGAATGAAGCAGATCAGAATGGAAATTTCTATCGGTCACAAAAACTCGCATGCGCAAACGATTGCCGCCTTCTGCAGAACTGACTTCGACTTCGTCGACGGAAAATCCAAAAGAATTTAAGTTTCTAACTCGTTCTTGAATTCTCCATTTTTCGTCCGGAGCAATTATCACTTCACGGTTAATCTCATTCCAAAGCGATTCGTATTTCTCACGAAGATATTTTTCTGTTTCGGAAAGCTGAATATCATTTGAAATGACTCCCATTGCTACTAAATCACCGATTCCGCCAACAATGTTTTCTTCCATGATCTCCAGTTCGTGCTCACGCAGAGTATCGGAGAGTGAAGGATGAATTTCGCTCGTTTCTGCATCAACAAAATAAGCCTGAAGTTTTCCCGCGTCTCTTCGAAAAAGAGTATTCGAGAGTGAACAATCTCCCCAATAAACTCCGGCTAGATGAAGCTGGACCAATAGACTTGACATTGCATCGAGCAGATGCTCGCGGTAACGCTGGAGCGAGGAGCGCATGAAGACTTGATGATACGGGAGAGAATGGTCGAGATATTTTGTGATTAGAACCGAGGCATCTCCTTCAGATGTGGAAGTCAGAACGTGCCCGACAGGCTCTACGGTCGGAAGAGCCAACTCCTCCATCTGCCGAAGGATTTCATATTCCTTTTTAGCAGTGTCAGGCGGCAATTCCTTCAAAGCATAGATGCGGCTCTGATAATTTACGAAGACAACTGAATGCCTCGAGAGCCCGCGAGGTAATTGCACAACCAGCGGACATTTTTCTGTCCACTCATTCAGAGGCAGATGCCATGGCAGATTGAGAAAGTCGGGATAATCAGGTCGGAGTGAAAAGACCGATTTTTGATCTTCATTAAATTGAGATTCTGTATTTGTGCCTTCCATGCTGAAGATATAACCAGAAAAAAAGTTTTGAGTAAAGAAGAACGGAAGAAAGGTTTGAAATTATTTGACAAAATAACTTTTCTGAATAGAATTTAATCATGGCTCAGGCGCTATCAATAGAGATTTATCAGTATCTCGAGAAGAAAATAGGCAAAGAAGAAGCTGAAAAGGTCGCATCTGTTATTGAAAAGGGGTTCGATGCTGTTAGAGAAGAATCCAAAAAGATTGCGTTAGAGAAGAAGCTCGAGATAAAAGATGAATTGACGAAAGAACTCGCTTCGAAAGCGGATGTATTGATAGT
>PEWQ01000042.1 GCA_002780065.1 Candidatus Hydrogenedentes bacterium CG07_land_8_20_14_0_80_42_17 | reverse complement strand
CGCCGAGTCCGCTCCTCGCAATGACACGTGTAAACACTTTTTGGACAGTCCTGCATCGCGACTTTTATTCTCTCCTCGCTTCGCTTCGGAGAGGGCGGGATGTGCGTTCGCCATCCGTGGCGAGCCGCGAATCCCATAGGTTGCGATGCATCCTGTATCGCGGCTTTTATTCTCTCCTCGCTTCGCTTCGGAGAGGGCGGGATTCGAACCCGCGGTACCAGTTCAACGCCGGTACATTGGTTTAGCAAACCAACGCCTTAAACCTGCTCGGCCACCTCTCCATTACTACAACTCTATAATCTTTCTTTATGAAATCCCATAGGTCAAGAAAAAGCTAATTATTTTTTCTGCAATAAATTATATTTCTAAGAATCAGAAATCATTATGTAAAGCTGTAAATTTATTTTGTATTCCCATCTTTATGACTTCTTTTCTTTTTATTCTCTTTTAGATCTTTTTTGTTTTCTATAACTTGAACTTTTCCATTAAGCACACAGCCTTTACATCCAGGTGTACAAACATGTTTTAATCTTAAGCAAAAATCATTTAAAAAATACTTGCATGACCAACCGCTCATTAACTTTTTTCCCTATTCTTTCCACCACTCTGGAACTTCATTGCTAACTTTTACATCACTCTCTTGTCTTTTGAATACGATGACGTTTCCTTGTTTTACTCCAATAATCGAAGTTGCTCCTTCAGGATTTTCTTCATGGATTACCATTCCACCTCCCTCGTAATGCCTTTCTCTTACGGCACGAGTTGTGATAAGCCGGTCTCTCCAATCCGAATTGTTTTTACGCAGAAACCAATAATTTTCCGTTTTGACGTTGCCGGTTGCGTCCACCGACGAATAATTACTTCTTTTGCTGTTCGAATATCCGCTAGTTCTTCTGAGTTCAGGCGCAGGAATAGGGCGAATAAATTCTGTTACGCTCGGAAGTGAAACGGCGGGAAGTCTTAAAAACTCGGGCGGCTTTGCGATTGGGGCAGAACGCCTGTTTCTGCGAATACTGCCCCGATTTCTTCTGACTCGAATAGTGAATTCATCAGCTCCAAGATTAATTCCGCCTCCAATACTCAAAACATTCATTGAATAAAAAGTTCCCTCTTCCTGCGGTAAATTTTTTAATGGATTAGTTACGGATGCGAGAAATTTGGTAAATGCCAAAAGATGTGCGCGCGTCGTTAAAATTTCTCTAACCTTTTTTGATTTTACAAAATCCCAATTCAGGTTCGGCACAGAAATATTCTCCTCTCCCCTTTCTTTTGCTACAAGTTCAAGAAATTTCGTCAGCACATCAGCAGTTCCAAATACCTCTTCGATACTCAAGTCCAAATAAGTAGAGAGATATTGTATCGATCGATTTGAGATAACAGCGGCTTGATCAGGGCGGCTGTTATTCTTGGAAACAAGCCATGCCGCGGCAATCATTTGAGTTTTAGTCTTAGGAGTTTTTTTCACCGGAACTTCCACAGAAAGAAGCGCATCCAGATCGAGCACCTGCGCCGGCCGTCTCTTCAGCCAGCTACATATACCTAAAAGCCTTGCTACATGATCAAGCTCTTTGAATTCGGAAAAAACTTTCGAATACAAATCGTAGTTTGAATTCAAATTTGCAATACATTCTCGAATGCTTGGACTGAGCATTGTTTGTTTAAATCTCTCGAAATCGTCACTTGATTTAAAATCATCTCGCTGGCGTTCTGCATCCGCTGTAAAACGTGCTCTAATTAAACGAGCGGCGCTAAAATTCTCGTTTGTTTCAATCTCCACGCTTTCGGGATAGAACCAAAATCTAGTTCCAATCCATTTTCCGTTCACGTTGGAATAACCTAATAGATCTCTTTCAACTGCAGAAAGAAAGTTTGGTACGGCTTGGCGAATTTCATTGGAGCGATCAGTAAAAGTATTTGGATCGAGTCCGGCTGCAATAGTTTTAAATCTCTTATCAGCAGAGAGCACTGTCCTTCCGACGGCAGTATTTTCAAGATACCCTCCAAAATTCACTGTAGCAAGCGTTGGAGAGGCATTAGGGTCGAGACTGATAAATGCAGAGTTTTGTCCGGCATGAAATATCGAGCGATAAGCAACTGCAAAATCTGAAAGTGTTATAGGCACGCCGTCGACTTTTGGAGTTTCACCTTCGGCAGCTAAAAGTGTAAGACCTTTTTCATTTACATTTGCGCCTGCCAGAGGCTTTCCTGCTCGAAAGAAAGCAAAAAGTTCGGTCAGATTGAGAGGAATTTTATTTTGAGGAATCGGAAACGCATCTGAACTAAATCGATAAGGCAAAGGATAAAGCTTGAGTTCAGTTTTTGAATAATCGTGCTGATATGAATATACCTCGACGTTAATTTTTCCGGCAGTTTTGGAGATCGAGGCGAGGCAGTGTCGAACGACGCCGTAATTATTTTGGTAAGCTCTTCTCGGAGAAGTGCCAGGTAGAAAGAGCCGAACAGTTCCCGCTCCGTCGTAAAGCGCGAGAAATCTCCCATCACGAAAAAGCTCAACCCATGCAGGTTCTGACAATTCTCTCGGATAAAAAGCAGAGACATCGCGAAATGGAGTCATCGAAGGTGCGGAAACCATATCCAAAGCATCAGGCAAGAGGTCGATGAAAGGGTCGAGATGCGGCTGTAGAAGCGCCTTAGAGCTATTTGCAAGTGTTTGGGATGAAAGATAAGTTCCTATCCTCTCCCCTGTTCGAACTATTTGTTCAGGATTCACGAGGTCTTTATATCGAACTAAAATCCATTCGGCATTAGAAGAACCGGCCGGAGTCAACATTGTAAAAACGAAGATAGAAATTGAAACGATATGAGCAAATGATTTCATTTTAAGAATTATATCTAAACTACTGGTGAAAAAACACTTCATAAGTTAACGTATTGATATGTCGATGAACTCTTTAAATAGACGCAGTATTGCAATAGCAATTTTGCTTATATTCTTTATTGATGCCTTTGCTTCAGCGCTCTATATCGGTTCTAAAATCGCATTGGAAGACGGACTAAGAACCTCAATGGTCAATACAGCAAAATCCGCGGCGAAACTTTTCGACATAGCCGGAGTATCCGGGACCGAAGCAATAATGCAGTCTGATTCCGTAAAAGAAATATTCATACTCGACTCGGATGATGACATTATTTTTTCCACCGATCATGGTGCTTTGCTTCACCAGCCGCGAAGAATATTGAGGGTCGACGAAAACGAAATAGAATCTGCAAGAAATGGCGTAGCGGCTGCTGGGGTGCCATACAAGGCAGAATCCGAATATTACTTAAGAGGATTTGCTCCGCTCGGAAGCGGAGTAGTGCTGGGAGTCTCTGCGGCGACACCGTCATTTGCCGCGCTAGATATGTTAAGCCGCATTTTTTGGAGCTGGATATTTCTTTCAGTCCTTCTCGCCGTTCTTATTGTTTTGTTCTACAGGAGAGCTGTCAAAGAGGTTGAGGTTGAGCGAATTCGCGCGGAACGCGGAGAGCGATTCGAAGCATTGAGCCGAATGGCGGCTAGTGTGGCTCATGAAATCAGAAACCCATTGAACATTATAAGCGCTACACTTGAATTAAGAGATAGGGAATTGAATAAAAGTTGTGACGAATCGAATATGATCATTGACCTGCGCGAAGAGGTCGACAGACTCGAAAGAGTAGTTCAGGACTTTTTGGATCTTTCAAAAAATCTCAATCTCAGGTATTCAAAGTTCGAGGCTAATGAAGTTGTAGAACTCACAGTCTATCGAGAAGAACTCAGGCTCAAGACAAAACCTGAGGGCATTCCCGCAATAAGATGTATTTTAGACAAAGACGCTGGAGCTCTAGTTGCCGATAAAGACAGAGTCGTTCAGATGCTGACAAACATATTGAGAAATGCATCTGAAGCTTGCTCAGATAAAGCTCCATGCGGAGAGATCGAGTTCAAAACCGAAGGAAGGCAGAACGAAGTTATATTTATTATTGATGATTCAGGAGAGGGAATTTTAGAAATTGATAGAGAAGCAATATTTGAACCTTTTCTGACGAAGAAGAGACGAGGAAGCGGATTAGGTTTAGCAGTTGTTAAATCTATTGCTGATGCGCATGGCGGTTCTGTCGAAGTAGGCAATAGTCATTTGGGCGGAGCAAGATTTACGATAAGAATTCCAAGAAATAATTCTTTGGAGTTTGATAAATGAAAAATATTGTCGCAGAGAATATTTTCAATTATTGTCAAAAGATGATTATTCATAAGATGATGATTTTTATAGAGAGTTCTTTTTACGATGCCAATTAGAATTCTCGGTATATCAGGTTCAGCCGCAGATTCCGCCGCATGCCTCATGGAAGACGGAGTAGTAGTTGCGGCAGTTGAGGAAGAAAGGCTCACACGTATAAAACATATCGGAGGGTTTCCAAAGAAATCAGTCGATTGGATTTTAAAGCGCATTGATTCCGACCCTGTAAAAGCCTTGAGGCTAGTTGATCACATTGCTTTTCATTGCGACCCCCGGCTCTATATTTCGCGTAGAATTCCACGTTTTCTTATGAATTTATTCAGAGCTCCTGCAGATAATGCCTTTAGCATTTTGGACGAAATCAGAAAGTTCGCAACTCTTTACCGAAACCAAATTAAGATTCCATTTTCTGGAAAACGAGTTCACCTCATTGAACATCATCTCAATCATGCCGCAAGCGCATTTTATTCTGAAGACTGGAATGAAGCTGCGATTCTTACAATGGACTATGTCGGCGAATCGACATGCACTATGACTGCGCTCGGACGCGGCAACAGAATCGAAAAGATTATGGAAATTTCATTTCCTCATTCGCTGGGAGCTCTGTACTCCTACATAACACAATGGCTGGGGTTTCAGCCTCACTCTGATGAATACAAGGTCATGGGACTTGCTCCTTACGGTTCTCCAAAACTTGTCGATTCATTCAGAAGATTCGTTTCATTGAAAAATAACGGCTCCTACAAAATCGATCTCAAACAGTTTGATTGGTGGTTCAAGCGATATTCCACGGAGCAGACTCCATTCGGAAAAAGATTCGGCCCGCGTCGAAAAGATGAACCTATAACTTCTTTACACGAAGATATTGCATTTGCCATGCAGAAGGTTCTGGAAGAAACAGTTTTGCATATCGCAACTCACCTAAAAAAAAGAACGGGTAGTGAAAGGCTATGTCTTGCCGGCGGTGTCGCACTGAATTGTGTATCGAACGGAGTTCTTCAGAGATCAGGAATATTTAAGGAAGTTTCCGTCTGCCCTGCTTCACATGACGCAGGGCTTTCTATCGGAGCCGCGATGTATCTTCATCACATTATTTTGAATAATGATACTCCGAGAGCGCCGATCAGAGATGTTTATTGGGGGCCAGAATACTCTGATAAAGAGATTGAAGAATTTTTTTCGGAGTGCAAGATAAAAGCAAAGCGGAGTGATAATCCTTCGATCGAGGCGGCAGAAGCAATAGCAAACGGCAAGGTCGTGGGTTGGTTTCAAGGGCGCGAGGAATTTGGGCCGAGAGCGCTTGGGTCGAGGTCAATACTAGCCGATGCCCGAAAAGCTGAAATGAAGGATATAGTGAATCGATGCATAAAGTTCAGGGAACCTTTTCGTCCATTCGCACCCGCATGTATTTTAGAAGAGGCTCATAAATGGTTTGAAATTCCGGAAGGCGCCGAACTACCATTTATGCTCTTCGTTCATCCGGTCCGCTCTGAAAAAAGAAATTTAATTCCGGCAATAACTCATGTCGACGGCACAGCAAGAATTCAGACCGTCAGTAATAAAGCTCATCCGCGATATAGAGCGATGCTTGAAGAGTTCAATCAACTAACCGGTGTGCCGATGGTGCTCAATACATCATTCAACGTCAAAGGAGAGCCGATAGTCTCTTCTCCGGCAGATGCTCTAAGGTGTTTTTACTCGACAGGAATGGACAGACTGGTAATCGGAAATTTCATTCTGGATAAATGAAAAGCTCTGCTATCAAGATAACAGATATTTTTTTCTCAAAAACAAAACTTTTCGAAATAATTTACCACATAATCACTATTTAATTCCTATTTAGAACTGCTTTCATAGCATAAAACAAAGCATTTAATAAATTGTGTAAAAAATTTCAATATTAGTCTTGACAATAGGTCGTTGCTATGCTTATATGTAAGCGGTTACATCGTGTTTTCACGATATCTTGTATTACACATAGGGGGTTTCTATGAAACAGTATATTCGTAATGGAGCGATTTTATCGTTCCTCGTTTTTGTCTTGGCCGGTGCGTCACTAGCCGCGGATGTATCGCGCAATGTTCCCGCGCGCTTAAGTTTTCCGTTACAAACTTCACTCGATATTTCGGTACATAACATCTCTGACGATTCATTGACCGATACGCTCGTATTCTCCTACACAGGAACTGAGACACTAGTTCTTGCAAGTCAGTATGTCCGAATAGAATTTGCCTCAACCTTCGCCAACTGGAAGATTGTTACGTATACAGCCAATCTTGCGACGACAGATACTTTGCACCAATACTGGGGTTCTCTGATTGGAACCGACACAAACAACCATATCCCGATGCAATGGAAGGCGACTACTGACTCCGTAAGCGGAGGGCCACAATGGGATGGCACAGGAACAGACTTTTGGATGTGGTACAAGGATCTAGGTGATTCCGATTACGTTCAGGCGTCGGCAGACGGGTACACGACGTTTGTCTACGGCAACGGCATTGCAAGCGCAACTCTTTATTCAGGCGTTCCGGAGGTCACACCGACATATCTTTACGTTGGAGCTGTTACGAGCAGTGTGAATCCGGATGAGTATTCGACTGCGATTCGTTTTGATCTCCTGCACCTATAAGCGGTTGTGTATGGCTCTGCTCCCAGCTCAAGCTGGGAGCGGGCTGACCGTTTTCGCAATAGCTCTAGTCGTAGCCATTACAGTTGCCGGTCCAACCGAAGCCTCAATTCAGATGAGCCCCGTGACACAGGAGGTATTGATTTCGGCTGGCGGTTCAGATTCAGGCACATGGAGTGTAAAGAATTCTTCAGCAAAAACTGTTGAGGTAGCCGTAAACGCAGTATCATTTGAGGACTACCTCAGAGGCAATCGCGACGCGCTTGCTCCGACATGGATAACTTTGACTCCAGATCGAGTTACTCTCTTTGCCGGAGAAGATACAACCATAGCCTTTACAGTCAACATACCTGACTCGATGACAGGTGAACGGATGCTGATGGTTTTTTTCGCCGAACAACCATCCGGGAACGGTGCTGTAGTACAGGGCCGCATCGGCACTGCGTTTTATGTCATGATTTCAGGTACGCTTCATCCCTTACTCGAACTTGTCTCGATCAGGCATAGCCGCGACATTCATGGACGAAGTTACTTCTTTCTCGAATTGAAAAATCCTGGCAATGTGCATTTGAGGCCGCGTGGCGAGTTTGTAATTTACGATTCGATG
>PEWQ01000080.1:57321-83373 GCA_002780065.1 Candidatus Hydrogenedentes bacterium CG07_land_8_20_14_0_80_42_17 | reverse complement strand
ATGCTTATTCATTTTTGGGGATTCCCTGCTCTTTTCCCTGATACAAAACGAACCAAACTCATTCCTTATTCCTTAATATTTACAATTCTATTTCTTATGGTGCCGGGTCAAAGAAATATTACAAGATACCTTCATTCGCAAATTACATTCATTCCTGTAATGTTTTTGTTTATAGCCTCTCTATCGCTTCATAGCATGAAGAAAGAAACACTCTTCTATCTGTATCCTTTAATGCTGATTTTTAATGGAACTCTGCTCATTATGGATCCATGGTTTGCGATTCTTCTCTTTATTACTCAGTTTTCTGTCGGACTGATTTGCATCAGTGGAAAAAATTATCGGGTTGCTCTTCTCTATCTGTTTTTGCTCATGGCAATCTGCATTAACGGTGTACCGGAACTATTAAGATTGATTGACTATTCTCATCACGAAGGTTTCAAATTGATAACCGAGCGTCAAGGCGCAGTCCATACTTATGTCCCTGATTATCCCAGGCTTCTCTTATGGGTTGTTCTGCTCGCGGGTTCATATCTAACAGCCAAAAAGTTTGGTTTCAGTTCTGACAGAAATGGAATACTCAAGCGATGCGGCCTCATAATTTTATTTCTTCTCGGTATTTATTTTCAAAACGTAATCACTCAAAACAGATTGTATTATCAAGGTGTTCATGTAGCGGCTGTCATGCTTATTCCTGCCGGGATTATTGCAACTATTCTCTTCATGAATCTTATGGAGCGCTTTTCTAACCAAATTTTTCGAAGTCTGATTATTTCTTTAGCAATCATATTAAGTATTTTCTATCATGCGCACGAACTCTACTATACAGCCCGCTTCAATGAACCCCCTTACTTTTTTGATTCTATTTGGGGTTATCGGCCTCTTGCTATCCAAAAATATTACAGAGAAACTTATTCATGGATAAAACAAAACACTTCCGATACTTCTGTTTTTCTCATTGAGCCTTCAACAGATTGTGTCTTCTATACGCTTACCGATCGTTATTGTTATTCTTCAGCATTAACTCAATATATATGCAGAGAGCAAAAAACTTTGAACCAAAGGTATTTTCCTTTCTTATTTATGAGAGCAAAAGCTAGAATGGAAACTCCTTTCGACCCAATTTACAAAACTCATGAAGTCTTGCTAGATTACAACGCTCGAGATTACACCATGCTTTACGCAAGTGCAGGATCAGAAGCGCCGCATTTCAAGATGATGAACGACAAATTAAAAAGTTTCGGACTGCCTCCAATCTTTGCGGAACAAGAGAAAGCCGGAGTGAAAAAATTCCAGAGCTACATCAACTCTATTTACGATTCTTATGAAAAATTTATTGCTGAGCGAAAACCGATATGCATCAAAGATCTATTCATTTACAAGTGCGACTATGTGCTCTGGGGTCCTCAGGAAAAGAGATTCTCTCCCGATTACAATCCCGACACCGACACCTCCTTGAAACGAATATTCACAGATTCAAAAGGCGAAGTGTCTGTGTACGAGATCCTATAGCTCCAGCAATATTGCAGAACCGTGAGGCGGAAGACTTATCTCAAGACCATCTTCACTGCTCTTCAATCGAATAGCACTCGGCAGTAATTCAATCAGATTCCGTTCCGCATCTATTCCTTTCACCTTTCCCCATTTTGTTCTCGCATTTCGAGGTTGTAAAAGATCTATAAACTCACTTTCTTTTTCCATTGGAATCTTCGATATGACAAAGCTGTCCGAATTGTTTATTATCGTCATCAAACTATTTTCTGAATCACGGCGCTCAAATGCTATTATTCCCGCGGTATCATCAGCTAATAAAAATCTTACACGGCCAGTCCTCAATGCAGAAAACGAATTACGTATAGCAATCAATCTTGCATATCGCTCTTTCAATCCGCGGCGAACAAAATAATCCGAATTGCTGTAAGGCATCAAATCGTCCCACCACATAGACATTCGATTCGTCGGATCGTCCGCTCCAAACATTCCGACCTCATCACCGTAATAAATCATGGGTGCGCCTGGCCATGAAAACTGAAACGCGGCAAGTTCCGCCAATATTTCATAATCGTAATCAGATGGAGCTCCAGTATCGTACAAAGGATTTTCATCCTGGACTCTTCCACGCTTCCAGCCGGCTCTGTTATGTATCGCAGAAGAGATTCGATCAATATCGTGACTCGACAAAAGATTTTGAAGAACTAAATCTGACTGCCATGAATAAGCCTTCAGCAATTCGCAAATCGAACGCGCAAACTCAGGCGCTTTCATTGCCTGAGTGTTTCCTCCGGGCAAGAAAAATGCGTGAACCCGCTTCAAAAATTCATAGTTCATTACTGCGTCAAAGTGATCTCCATCGAGCCAATCTCTTGCGTCGCCCCAAATCTCACCTGTAATGTATGCGTTGGGATTTATACCTTTCACAACTTTCCGCCATTCTCTCCAAAAACGTTCATTCACATTTTCAGGAACATCCAGCCGCCAGCCGTCAACTCCGTCTGACGGGTCTCCGTCTCCATTAGGATCCATCCACCTTCTCGTTATATCGAAAATGTGTTCACGAATCCCATGAGCCAATCCGTTTTCATCTTCTTTATACTCCGGAAGCCCGTCAAATCCTGCCCAACCTTCATAAGCAAACGAGGGCGCGCCAGGTTTAGATGGCTTTACATTCCATTCCTTAACATTGTACCAATTCTTGTATCGTGAATTTTGACCATTCTCTATCAAATCCTTGAATGCCCAAAATTCCGTTCCTGAATGATTGAACACTCCATCGATAATCACTTTAAATCCCCGCTGATGAGCAATATTCAAAAAAGTTAAGAAGAGCGAATCAGTCTGAGTAAAAGCCCAAGTTCTGGAATCCTCCGTCTCAGTTTTCCATCGCAAAATAATATCGCCCCGCGTTCCAAAATTGTCGTCGATATGCCGATAATCCGCTGTGTTGTATTTATGATGACCCGGTGCCTCAAAAATGGGATTGAGGTAAATTCCCGTCACTCCTAATTCTTCAAGATAATTTAAAGAGCGTATTAGCCCTGCTAAATCTCCACCAAAATTTCTGTTCCAAACTCCGTCCCCGCCGTAAAACGATTTGCTCTCTCCATCCGTAAATGGAGCAAACCAGTTCCATCTCCACGGTAAACTACTGTCAGGATCATTACTTGAATCGAGGTTGCGCCAGCGATCCAGCATTATCTGATACCAAACGACATTCTTTGCCCAATCAGGAGTCGTATATGTTCGTCTATTCTGAAAATTCCACTCCGAATCTTCAGTATCGCCGAAAACAAAATCATTCACTGATTCAAAAACACGAAAAGAAATTTTGTAATCGAGTCCTTTCTCGCCGTCGTCAACAGAAAGCGTAATGTGATACAGACCAGGCTGTTCAGGTTTCAGAGATAAAGTTGATGCGCCGCTCTCAAAAGGAAGTTCTTTCAATTTCACTGCGTCTAGCGAATCTTGAGTCCAAAAGAATTTTCTTATATTTTTTCCTGAGCGAGCAAATGATTTTTCTGCAGAGAGAAGAACCTCTTCGCCTAAATCATATTCTTTTTTGAATTCAGCAAAAGCCACAGCGTTGGAAGCCGGAGCCGGTTTCACAGACCACGTATCAATATTCAAATCTAAAAGTATTTCATAAAAACCAAAGCTAGAAATATTCAGAGTTATATCGCTTCCGGGTTGAATTAATCTTCCATCAGGAGAAACTCCTCTGTGAATATCCCAACCGCCGTTCATAACGAATTTAAACTTCGATTGACCTTTCTCAAAAAGTTTATTCAACGACCATTTATTATTTCCAAGATACTTCATAATCGTTACTTGATCTTTCGCATTCCAATTATTAAAACTTCCGGCAAGACTCACTGTTTGAAATAAAGGGATATCAATCACTTCAGTCTTCATATTTGCGCAAGCCGCAAGCAAAACAATTAATAACAATGTAATAAATTTTTTCATCTATTCAACTCCGCTATCAATATTAATGCATCTTCGTTTGTATCCGTGTAATATTTTTTTCTGACTGACATGAGTTTGAAACCATATTGCGAATATAGTTCTAATGCCGCTTTGTTTGACGGTCTTACCTCGAGCATTGCTTTTGTCACTCCTTTTTTTCGAACTTCATTAAATGTATGTTCCAACAACTTTCTTCCAATTCCTTTTCGTCTTTCAGCCTGCGCCACAGCAATATTATTTATATGAATGTCTTCAAATATCATCCAAGCAAAGATGAATCCGACTAGTTTGCCGTTCACTTCATATCCAAAACTTATGCCAAGTTCATTTTCAAATTCTGCCAGAAACATTCTCTCGCTCCACGGCAAGCTGTATGACTCGTGTTCTATCTCAAGTATTTCTGAAATTTTTTCTTTAGAAATCGGAACTATCATTTCGAATAAATCTCAACAAAATAGAAAGGTGATAATTGTTCGATCGGCATCGCATTCCCAAATTGAAAAACATTCTTTGCAATTTCAGCAACACTCCTTGCTAAAGAGGTCTCAATGACCAATAAATCAGTTGTAATTTCATTTGGAACACTTCCTATCATTGCCGCAGTTTTTACAGAATTAATTAAATCACAAATTTGTTTTTCATCAGCAGAACTGATCTTTCCATTTGTTCGCAGAAGCCACTCTGTCTTTCTAATTCTAATAGCCTGCAAATCATTCTTTCGCCCCGACGCTTTTTCTATAGCATCAAAAGTGTTAACGGCAACTACCGGTATGCGGCTCTCAAACAGCAATCCGTGAACCATAGAAATGCCGACTCTAATTCCTGTCAAAGAACCCGGGCCATTTGTTATGCCGACAGAAGATACTTCCGAAATATCGGTTTTTGTCTCTTGAAAAAGTTTATCAATTTCAACAAGCAAATTCTTTGACGGCCGCCCATTTACGTGATCAATTCTTCTTTCTTCAATAATTCCATCTCCGCCAATCAAAGCTACTCCGCTTCTGCCTGAAACAGAATCTATGCCTAGAATTTTATTTTGCATTCATCGTCACCAACAATTTCAATCAACCGATCATTTTCGTTTTCATTGAAATCTATTTTTACTTCGATTGAATCTTTGCGATATGAAATCGGCAATTTATCTCCCCATTCTATCATTATTGCGTCTGATGCGTTTTCTAACGCATCCAAATCCAGCGAATATATTTCCCTCTTTTCAATCCTATACAAATCAATATGTCGAATTTGTATTCTACCTCGATATATTTTCTCGATTACATAAGTCGGAGAAGAGACCTCGTCATTCGAGCCTGCACCTTTAGCTATACCTCTAGCCATAACTGTCTTGCCTGCCCCAAGGTCACCGATCAAAAGCAATTTTTCTCCGCCTGACAATGCCGCTCCGATTTTTCTTCCGATCTCAAACGTGTCGGATTCAGAACGAGAAATTAGTTTCATGACCAATGATCATATCCTCGCGGAAGAATTTCATTTAATCCGTCATAAACTCCATGCCCGTCTTCAACCACTCCTATTTCAAAACCTCCAGGTAAATTAAAATTCGATGTCGCTAATAATTCAAATTCTTCCCCGCTCTCCAAAATAAGCTCTGTTGCTTCTCTGCCAGTCTTTTCTATTTCACTAAAACACGGTAATTTCGAAATATCGATTCTGAATCTTTTTTTAGACGCTTCTGAAAGATGATTCAGTTCAGTAGAAAGTCCATCAGAGACATCGATCATCGATGTTGCAAGTGCGCCCCATGACTCAGAAATATCCAGCCGCGCCCTTGGCTCTAGAAACCTCTTTTCGCATTCGAATAAATTCAGTCCTTTTTGAAGAGATATCAATCCTGCCTGAGTGCCGCCCAACTTTCCCGACACAAAAATTCTGTCGCCCGTTTTTGCTCCACTGCGCAATACCGGTCTTTCAGTTTTTCCCAGCACCGTAAGAGTCAAAGTGACCGCTCCTTTTTGTGAAGAAGTAGTATCTCCGCCAATCAAAGGAATACCGCACTCCAAAATTCCGTGAAGCAATTCGTCCGCAACTCCGCCGCTTTCCGAACTGGATAGATTTGCGAGAAGCCACAAAGGTTTTCCTCCCATCGCGGCTATATCCGAGATCGTAGCCTCGCATGCTTTTCGGCCAATAAGACGCCACGAAGCCCATTTTCTGGAAAAATGAATTTCTTCGACAAACGTATCTGTAGAGATTAAAGTTCCGTCAGGCAGTACAGCAGAGTCATCTCCGATTCCTATAACATCTTCAAAACATGAAACATGTTTTTTGAGATACTCTATCCACTGCTTTTCATTCATTCACTCTTATCCTTCTTGGAACACGATAAGTTATTTGAGTTGTCACTTCATAATTGTTAGTGCCGAGCCATTCAGCCATTTCATCAGCGGTTATGTGCGAGCTATTTTGTTCGCCAAGCAGAACTACCTCGTCACCAATTTCAACAGGATTATTTCCGCAGTCAACAACGGTCAGGTCCATACAGACTCTGCCCGCAATTTTGCATCTGTTACCTCGAAGTAAAACTTCTCCTTTATTCGAAAGAGCTCTTCTATAACCGTCTGCATATCCGACAGGAAGTAATGCAACTGTAGTTTCCTTTTCTGCTCGCCATGTTCCGCCATACGAAACTGCAGAGCCTTCAGGCAAGATGCGTTTATCAATCACATGAGTCTTCCATGTCAATGCCGGCTTCAAAACAGGCGACCTTGATACATAATTTGAAGGATACATTCCGTATATCGCCAAACCTGCTCGAACCAGATCAAGCGACATCTCAGGCATATCTATAATTGCGGCAGAGTTAGAGATGTGAGCAATCGGCGGCCTCAAACCTAAACTTTCAAGATTATGTAGAAGTATTTCGAATCGTTCAAACTGATCATAAGCGCCGTGACGGTCAATTTCGTCTGAACCTGCAAAATGCGAAAAAATGCCTTCAACTTCAATTCCTTCGATCTTTGATAATTTTCTCAAAAATTCTGCTGTGTCCTCAATTTCAATTCCGCTTCTGTTCATGCCTGTGTTAACTTTGACATGAATTTTTGTGCCTGAACCTTTCAATGCTTCAGCAACTTCAAGCGACGCAACTGCAGGCGTCAGTCGATTTGAAACTATATCATCTGCTTGATGAGAAAGTATCGGACTCAATACTATTATCGGAGCGTCAATCTTCGATTCGCGCAGGAGCTGGCCTTCGTAAGGCGTAGCAACTCCGAATCCGTAAACATCTTCCTTCATAGCGGCATGAGCTACTCCGATAGCGCCATGACCATAAGCTTCAGCTTTTACGACGGCGAGAAAACGCACAGTCGAAGATAAAGCTCGGCGCAGAGAACGAATATTCGAGCGAACAGCTTCTGTATCTATTTCCACCCAAGTCGGTCTATCCAGCTTTGCCTTAAAAAAATTAGAGCTATTTTCTTTAACACCATCAAACATGAAAAGTATTCTATCCTCAGTTTTGAATCACTGGAAGAGAGCGATAAAAAAAAGGCACAAGCAATGCTTGCGCCTTATCTCTCAGAGCTTTTTTAAACCCACTGCAACTCAGATAATCTCGTTGCATCGCCCCGTTGAAAACCCGAAATCTTAATAAGGCGCAAGTATCCGCCTTTTCGTTCTGCATATCGAGGTGCAATCGTTTTGAAAAGAACTTTAACACCATTAGGATTATTTAAACGTGAAGCAATAAGTCTTCGATTAGATAAAGTATCTTTTCTAGCTATCGTAACCAAACGTTCCACATAAGGACGCAGAGCTTTTGCTTTCGCATCGGTAGTTCTAATCTTACCGTGAATAATTAAATCAATAGCCATGCCCTTCAATAACGCTTTTCGCTCAGAGCCCATTCTTCCAAGATTATTTCCTCTAACTCTATGGCGCATATCACTTCTTCTCCGTTAAACCCTGAATCAAATTTGCAATTTTATCCTTCATTCCGAGAAGCAACCCGTATTCCTGCAGTTTCTCTCTAATTTCTTGCAAAGATTTCTTTCCAAAATTTCTATATTTAAGCATCTCTTGATCAGAGCGAATTACAAGCTCGCCAAGTGTCTTCAAATTTGCCGCCTTAAGACAATTCGAGGATCGAACAGATAATTCCAGTTCATCGACTGAAGTCGCCAAGAGCTTCTTCAAACGTTCATCTTCCTTCGACTCAGGTGTCTCTTCTATTACTTCTACCTCTTCAACATTAATGAAAATTTTGACGTAGTCGGAAAGAATTCTCGCGGCATATCCCAAAGCATCTTCAGGATCAATTGAACCGTCAGTTGTAATTTCGATAATCAATTTATCGTAATCTGTTCTCTGTCCGACACGTGTCGGCTCAACATGATACGAAACCTTCTTAACCGGTGAATACAGAGCATCCATGGGAATGTATCCAATTTTGTGTTCTGAAACATCATCATCGCTTGAAACAAATCCTCTGCCTACCTTCGCAGTCAGTTTCATTGCAAGTCTGGCATTTTTGACATCAATATGCGCGATCACATGTTCAGGATTGAGAATCTCAACATTTTCCGGCACCTTAATATCTTTTGCAGTAATAGTGCATGGTCCTGTAGCTTCTAAAGTAAGTTCTCTAGTTCCGCTTCCTTTAATTTTTAATCTAACGCCTTTAAGATTTAGAATGATCTCTGAAACATCTTCAATGACTCCGGCAATAGTAGAAAACTCATGTTCAACGCCTTCTATCTCAGCTCCGGTAATCGAAGATCCGGCTATCGAAGACAGCAAAATTCTTCTAAGAGCATTGCCAATTGTTTGACCGAATCCTTTTTCCAATGGTTTAGCAAAAAACCGGCCGAACGTAGGAGTTTTGTCTGCCTCGTCGACCTCTATACGCCTTGGTTTTTCCAAACCTCTTGTAATAAGACGAACGTCCATGTAACTCTCCTTTTCGTTCTTACTTAGAATAAAGCTCGACGATGAGCTTTTCTTTCAACGGAATTTCAAGAGTATCTCTGCTCGGAAGCGCAAGAACTCTACCTACCTTTTTTTCAAAATCCGCATCCAGCCAACCTGGACGCGAGCGTTTCTTTGATGATTCAACAGCTGTTTTGACAACATGAAGATCTTTCTTCAAAGTTATCATATCTCCGACTTTTACTAATGAACTCGGAATATCAACTTTCTTTTGATTGACTGTAACCAGGCCGTGCATTACCAACTGACGAGCAGTCCTTCGCGAAGAGGCAAAGCCAAGTCTATAAACAACGTTATCGAGTCTTCTTTCCAGCAGACGGATTAAATTTTCACCGGTAATGCCTTTTTCTCGGGAAGCTTCAAAAAATATCTTTCTGAACTGCCGTTCCAAAATTCCATAAATTCTTTTTGCTTTCTGTTTCTCACGAAGTTGAATTCCAAACTCAGATATTTTCTTTCTTCTGCCGCCTCTTGTAGAAGCCATCTGACCGCCTAGCGCGCCAGGAGAATTAGTCTTTTTTTCAAGAATACACTTTGCTGAAAAGCACTTCTCACCTTTAATATACAACTTTTCTTTTTCTCGCCGGCATAAGCGGCAAACAGAATACATATTTCTCGCCATTGTTTCCTCCTTAGACCCTTCTTCGCTTTGGCGGTCTGCAACCATTGTGCGGTACCGGCGTGATATCTCGGATAGTAATTATTTCGAGCCCAACAGTAGCAAGTGCCCTAATAGCTGTTTCACGGCCACCGCCTGGGCCTTTCACAAGTACATTTACTCGCTTAAGTCCTAATTCCACTGCAACCCCACCGGCTTTTTCAGCAGCAACTTGAGCCGCATAAGGAGTTCCTTTTCTTGAACCCTTAAATCCGGATGATCCGGCAGATGCCCATGAAATGACGTTGCCGCCATTGTCAGCGATAGTGACAATCGTATTGTTAAATGACGCATCAATATGCACAATGCCTTCTGCAGGTACAGTTTTCTTTTTTGTTTTCGTAGCCATATCAGCCTCTCTTCACATTGATAGCTTTTCGCGGGCCTTTTCGCGTTCTGGCATTCGTATGCGTTCTTTGCCCTCGAACCGGCAGGCTCTTCTTATGCCTCTGCCCCCTGTAAGTTCCGACATCAATCAAGCGTTTAACATTGCGCATGATCTCTGCTCTGAGATCGCCTTCTATGCGCAGATTCAGCCGCTCAATAGCCTTACGTAATTCCGCCACATCTGCGTCAGTAAGATCTTTTACCTTCTTCATGCCGTCGACCTTCGCGATGTCACATATCTCCTTCGATTTTGTTCTACCTATACCGTAAATGTACGGTAGAGCAAACTGAAGCCGCTTTTCTCGTGGCAGGTCAACACCAGCAATGCGTGCCATTATTCAATCCTCCTCAGCCCTGACGCTGTTTATGACGCGGATTAGTGCATATTACCCGAACTACTCCACGCCGCTTTATGATCTTGCATTTATTGCAAATCTTTTTTACCGATGCTCTAACTTTCATACAACACTCCGAATAAATTACTTAAACCGGTACACAATGCGTCCTCTCGTTAAATCATACTGAGATAATTCAACGGTAACGCGATCGCCCGAAAGTATGCGAATGTAATTCATTCGCATTTTTCCAGAGATATGAGCCAGGATTTTGTGCCCATTTTCGAGCTCTACTCGAAACATAGTGTTCGGCAACGGCTCAATCACCGTTCCCTCTACCTGAATCGTATCCTCCTTCGCCATATCCTATCCTTTCCTTTGCGTCAATTGACGCTTCGCATCAACGGATGCTTCGCATCAACGGATGCTTCGCATCAACGGACGCTTCGCATCAACGGATGCTTTGCATCAACGGATGCTTTGCATCAACGGATGCTTTGCATCAACAGATGCTCTCAATCCAATCCTGTCGGCAAGCCTTCCGACAATATGATCGGACCGTCCTTTGTAATAGCTACGCTGTGCTCGAAATGCGCCGATCGCCTTCCGTCTGCTGTAACTACAGTCCAGCCGTCCGAAAGAACTCTCGTGCCTCCAACGCCTTCGTTCACCATCGGCTCTATCGCCAAAGTCATGCCAGCCTTTAATCTAGGTCCTAAACCAGGCCGACCAAAATTAGGGACCTGCGGCTCCTCATGCATTTCTCGGCCTACTCCATGACCGACATATTCGGTCACAACTGAAAAGCCTCGAGGCACAACAAAACTCTCAACCGCATTGCTAATGTCGGAAAGCCTTCCTCCGACTCGCGCCTTCTCTATCGCCGAATAGAGTGAGTCACGAGTTGCGATCAAAAGTTTCCGACCGGCCTCATCTATTTTTCCAACTCCATAGGTTACCGCAGCATCGCCGACAAATCCACGATATTTTACGCCTACGTCGATAGACACTATTGATCCTTCGACAATAAAGCGGTCCTGCGACGGTATCCCATGCACTACTTCAGAATCGATCGATACGCAAATCGTCGCCGGAAATCCGTGATACCCGAGAAAAACCGGTATCGCGCCCGAATGCTTCGCAATTACGCCAGACGCAATTTTATCCAGCTCGCGAGTCGAAATACCCGGCCGCAACTTCTCGCGCAATTCTTTATGAACCGCAACTACTATACCATTCGCCCGCTTCATCGATTCAATCTCTGCAGACGATTTAATATCAATACTCATATCGAACCGACATCAGTTTCTAAAAAAAAAAGATGCCGCCTCATAATCAGCTAATCCTTCCTCGAACTGAGCCTTTCTTCAAAAAACCGTCGTAGTGCCTCATCAATAAATGAGATTCCATCTGCTTCAGCGTATCAAGCTGAACTCCTACGACAATCAATAACGCGGTTCCGCCAAAATAAAATGGAACTCCAAATTTCATGATAAGTATCTGAGGAAGTAAACAAATCACACACAGAAAGACAGCTCCTGCCATTGTGATTCGCATAATAATCCATTCAATATGTTGAGCAGTCGACTTGCCAGGCCTTATTCCCGGAACAGAACCTCCCTGCTTTTTTAAATTGTCCGCCACTTCCTCCGGATTCAATATGATTGCAGTATAAAAGAAGGTAAAGAAAACCAATCCTATTACAAATAATGATTCATACGGTATTCCACCCGGCGAAAAGAAGTAAAAAAGTTTTCCTAAAAACGAGTCAGGATCTCCGGCAGCGCCTATTGCACCAGCCAACATTGTCGGCAGAGAAAGAAGAGCTTGCGCAAATATAACAGGAATAACTCCGGCCGCATTAACTCTTAGCGGTAAAAATGTTCCAACACCGCCGTACACTTTTCTGCCTCGTATCTGTCGAGCATACTGCAATGGCACCTTGCGTTGACCTAAAGTCATTATCACAGTCGCCGCAGTTGCAAATAGCATGACTATGCAGAGCACTGCAACTCCGGGAACCGTGATTTCATTATCTCTCAATAATCTATATGTCCTAGTAAGCCCTGATGGAATTGCCACTATGATACCGGCGGAAATTAAAATGGAAATTCCGTTTCCGACTCCTTGCTCAGTTATCTGCTCTCCGACCCACATGATGAATGCCGTCCCGGTTGCCAAAGAAAGAACTGTCACTAAGAAAAATCTCACTCCGGGATTTGGTATTACATTGTAAGACGCGCCTTCCTGAATCATATACCAAGTGAGCCCTGAACCCTGTATCGCCGCAAGAACGACGGTTAGATATCTGGTCCACTTCGTAATTATCATTCTTCCGGATTCGCCCTCTTTTGCAATCTTTCCCAGGGAATCGGGAAAAGCTACTGTCAGTAATTGTAAAATAATCGATGCGTTGATATACGGCATTATTCCTAATGCAAAAAGTGAAAAATTCTGAAATGCTCCGCCCGAAAACATATCAAGCATTCCAAAAATTCCGCCGCCGCCGCCGCGCCCCCAAAATGCCCGCAAACCATCCACTGAGACGCCTGGGACAGGTATATGAGAGCCAACTCTGAAGATCAAAAGCATCACTGCAGTAAAAAATATACGACGACGCAATTCAGGAATCTTGATTGTATTACTTAATGCATCCTGAATCATTTTATCTCTCCCGCTCTAATGACACTGTCAACCGATTATCTCGGTTTTTCCGCCGGCATTTTCAATTGCACTCTTTGCAGAAGCTGAAAATGCATTTGCTTTTACAGTCAACTTTTTTGATAACTTCCCTGAAGCAAGAATTTTAACCGGCAACTTTCCTTTTATCAAACCCGCCGTCTTTAACTCAGAAGGCGTTACTGTGGAGCCGTCATCAAATTTGTCAAGCCCGCTCAAATTTATTACTGCATACTCAACTCTAAACGGAGATACAAAACCTGATTTAGGTGTTCTTCTTGCAATTGGCATCTGGCCGCCTTCAAAACCTGGAGAAAACTTTGAGCCCGATCGTGCTCCATAGCCATTATAGCCTCGGCCTGAAGTCTTGCCTAAGCCGCTTCCTATTCCGCGGCCGACACGAACTCTACTACGCTTTGAACCGCGATTAGGAGATAAGTCAGAGATAGTAACGCACTTTTTCATTTTGCTTTTAGCTCCTCAATGGCTTTGTTGCGAATTTGAGCAACCTGCTCCCGAGTCCTTATAGAGAGTAACGCTTCAAGAGTTGCCCTCGCAATATTCAATTTTGAATCAGAACCCAAAGACTTCGAAAGCAAATTCTGAATTCCTGCACATTCCGCAATTGACCTTATTACTCCGCCTGCTATAACTCCTGTTCCTTCCGAAGCAGGCTTCAAAAGTACCTTTGCCCCTTTAAATTTAGTTAAAACTTCGTGAGGAATAGTAGTCCCTTTTCGCGAAATTGTAACCATATTACGTCTGGCATCTAATAGAGCCTTTTGAATAGCACTCAATACTTCATTCGATTTTCCAAATCCCAAACCTATAGTTCCTTTGCCGTCGCCTATCGCCACAAGAGCTCGAAGCGAAAAACGTCTACCGCCCTTAACAACTTTAGCGACTCGAGCAATATCTATTACCTTCTCTATAAACTCAGGGCCTTCCTTCTTCTGCCGTTGCATTCCTCGTCCAGCCATCTAAAACTCCAATCCTCCCTCGCGAGCTCCATCGGCAACAGCTTTCACTCTGCCGTGATACATTCTTCCGCCTCTATCAAAAACTACTTTCTTTATTCCTTTTTCAACCGCTAAAGCCGCAATTTGTTTTCCAATACTTTTTGCTCGCTCAGTCTTGGTCTTGCCTTCAACGTTCTTTGAAGTGGTAGTGACATGAGCTATCAGCTTTCCGGATGCATCATCGATAATCTGAACATGCATATGCTTCACAGTTCTTGCTACAGAAAGTCTCGGCCGAGCGGATGTTCCGACTACTTTCTTTCGAATTCTCTTTCTGCGCCGAGCCTGCCGCGCTCTCTTATTTTCAGCTTCTCTTATTATCATTTGCCAGCCGCCTTTCCGGCCTTTCTTCTAATATGTTCAAACTCATAGCGAACGCCTTTGCCTTTGTATGGCTCAGGCTTTCTGAACGCTCTTAATTCCATGGCCGTTTGTCCAACTTTTTCAATCTCGATTCCTGAAATAACTATTTTAGTCTGCTCAGGAGTTTCAACTTTTATTCCATTCGGAATTTTATATCTTTTTGGCTCGGCAAAACCTAAATTCAATACTACTTCATTCTTTTCAACCGAAGCTCTATATCCGACACCTTCAATCAAAAGAGTCTTCTGATATCCTTCTGTAACTCCTTTAATCATATTTGCTATATGAGCGCGCATAGTTCCGTAATTCATTTTTGCTTGAGGCGTCTCATTTGTTTTTTCGACAATAACTTTATTATCCTCAATCTTGGCCAACGTACCAAACAGTATCCCGTGCTCTAAACTGCCTTTAGAACCCTTTACTTTAACAGTAGAGCCGTCAATTGTCACAGTAACACCTTTCGGTATTTGAACCGGTATCTTTCCTATTCGAGACATCTTACCAAACCTCGCAAAGAATCTCGCCGCCGACATGAGCGCGACGAGCTTGACGATCCGTCAGCAATCCTTGAGAAGTGGAGATAATTCGAGTTCCTATTCCGCCCAATAAAGGTTTTATTTCGTCCGCATCTACATATACTCTTCTCGACGGTTTTGATACGCGCCTCATTATTCTGAATACTGACTTATGACCGGCATCGTATTTCAATGTTATCTTCAATATTAATTGCGGTTGGTCTTTTATTGCTTTAACACTTGAAATATATCCTTCGTCTCTCAATAATTCAGCAAGGCTTTGTAAAAGCTTTGACGACTTAATCTCAACTGAATCCAATCGAGCTTTGGAAGCATTTCGTATCCTTGTAAGAAAATCTCCTATTACATCATGAATAGCCATCTAATTTGCCTCCTTCACCATGAAGCCTTGACAACGCCGGGAATTTCTCCCTCGTGCGCTCGTTGTCTGAAACATATTCGGCACATTTGGAAGCGGCGCAAATATCCTCTAGGGCGGCCGCAGATCGGACACCTATTGTGCTGTCTCACATTAAACTTTGGTTTGCTCATCGCCTTTATTCTGTGGCTTAATCTTGCCATCGTTTATCTTTCTCCCTCAAATGTCATAAGTTTCCTCCGTTACTTCTTTCTAAAATGCAATCCAAGTCTGGATAAAAGCTCCTTAGCTTCTTCATCCTTCTTCGCTGTTGTAACAAATGTAATATCCATTCCTCGAATCTTGTCTACCGAATCAAAATTGATTTCAGGAAATATGATCTGCTCTTTGATACCAATCGTCATATTTCCTTTTCCGTCAAATCCTGTAGCAGGTAACCCTCTGAAGTCTCGAACACGAGGCAAAGCAATGTTGGCGAATCTATCAAAAAATTCGTACATCCTTGCTCCACGTAATGTCACCTTCGTTCCAATCGGCATACCTTTCCTCAGCTTGAAATTTGCCTCGGCTTGCTTTGCTCTCGTCAATTGAGGCTGTTGACCCGTAATCGCTCTTAAATCTTCAACCGCCTTATCCATCGCCTTTGAATCTAAAGCCGCAGCGCCAACACCCATGTTGATAACTATCTTAACAAGCTTCGGCACTTCCATAATTGAACTAAGCTTCAGATCTTCTTTCAAAGCAGGACGAATTTCATTCAAATACTTTTCATATATTCTAGGTCTGTTCACTGCTCTACTACCTTTCCTGATCGCTTAGATACCCTGACTTTCTGTCCGCCTTGTTCAATAAATTTTATTCGGCATGGCTTCTTGTCATCAGGATCTATCGCAGAAACCTTTGAAATAGGCAAGCCTGATTCTTTTTCCAAAATTCCGCCTTGAGGATTCTGACGATTAGGCCGAGTAGCTCTCTTAACTATATTCACACCCTCAACTAATACTTTTCCTTCTTTCAAATCTATTCCTAATATCTTGCCTTGTTTTCCTTTGCTCTTTCCTGAAAGAACAACTACTGTCATTCCTTTTTTAATCTTGCACGCCATCACAGCACCTCTGGTGCAAGAGAAATAATTTTCATGAAATTTTTATCTCTTAATTCTCTTGCAACCGGTCCGAATATTCTCGTTCCTCGCGGCTCACGTTCTTTCGTTATGATTACAGCAGCATTGTCGTCGAATCTGATGTAGGAGCCATCTGCCCTTCTCAACGCACGCACAGTTCGAACAATCACTGCAAAAACAACTTCTCCTTTTTTTACTTGTCCCTCGGGAATAGCAACCTTGACTGTAGCAACTACTATGTCTCCAATTCCACTATATCTGCGGTTTGAACCTGCAAGAGTTCTTATGACAAGAACCTCCTTGGCTCCGGAATTGTCGGCAACTACAAGCCGAGACTCATTCTGAATCATTGCTGAACCTCCACACCTGAATCAAGTAACTTCGCACGCTCAATTACTTCTACAAGTCTCCAGCGCTTGCTTTTTGACAAGGGACGGCATTCAACTACCCGAACTTTGTCTCCAACTTTTGCCGAATTCTTTTCATCATGCGCCATTATTTTCTTTGTCACTTTTAACTGCTTCTTATACAGCTTGTCTAGTCTTGTTCTCGTAATATCCACTACTATTGTCTTTTCCATAGCATTAGATCGAACTGTGCCTATAAGCTCTTTACGTTGCCCGACTTCTTTATTCATTTTTTTACCTTCTCCCTGAGAATAGTTAAAATTCGAGCTTTATCCTTTTTCAATTCTCTTAACCTAGCAGGCTTATCCAATTTTGAGACAGCTTTCTGAAATCTGAGATTCATTAGCTCTTGCTCCTTTTCTTCTAGCATAAGATGAAGCTCTTTTTCAGTCTTCTGGCGGATGTCTACGGTCTTGACTTTATCAGCTCTAGCCATCACCATTCCTCCCGCTTTATTATTTTTGTCTTCAAAGGCAGCTTATCCCGAGCCATTTCGAGCGCCTTCATTGCGAGAGTTTCATCTACGCCGCCTATCTCGAATAATATTCTGCCCGGTTTAATTACTGCAACCCATCCTTCAGGATTTCCTTTTCCAGAACCCATTCTAGTTTCAGCCGGTTTTCTGGTGTACGGCTTATCCGGAAATATTCGAATCCATACACGGCCGCCGCGCTTGATCTGATGCGTCATTGCTATTCTTGCGGCTTCTATGCATCTGTTCATAAGCCATGCCGGCTCAAGAGCCATCACTCCGTAATCGCCAAACGAAATCTTGGTTCCACGGCATTCAGTGCCCTTCATCCTTCCGCGTTGGGCCTTTCTATATTTGACCCGCTTTGGCATCAACATAATTACTTTTCCTCCGAAATCGGAACAAAATCAAATGACTTTGCGCTTTCCTGAACTCGGCCGGAAACTAATTCTTTGCCTTTCGGTAATATCTCTTTCGTAAATATCCACACTTTTACGCCAAGAGCTCCGTATGTAGTAAAGACATGTGTGAAACCGTAATCAATATCCGCTCGTAAAGTATGAAGCGGAACTCTTCCGTCTCTCAACCATTCAGATCGAGCGATTTCCGCACCGCCCAATCTGCCGGATACGTGAATCTTAATTCCCTGAACTCCGGCGCGCCGAGCATCTGAAATCGACTTGCGTATTGCTCTTCTAAATGCAACTCTCTTCAATAACTGCTGACCAACACCCTCAGCGACCAATTGAGCATCTGCCAACGGATTTTTTATCTCATGAATCGATATGTCGATTTCATTAGAAGTCATAGACTGAAGTTTTTTTCTGAGAGCATTCACATCGCCGCCCTTGCGTCCAATAACAATTCCGGGCTTTGCAGTGTGAATGATTATTCTCACTTTCTGAGGATATCTCTCGATCTCTACCTTCGATACACTTGCGTGGGATAGATAAGTCTTAACAAATTGCCTTAGTTTAATATCTTCATGAAGATATTGCTGATATTTGCCTTTCGGAGCGTACCAACGCCCCAACCAGGGTTTTATTATTCCAAGCCTTAGGCCTATTGGATGTATCTTCTGCCCCACTTATTTTCTCCTCCTCTGCTTCTCTTTTGGTTGCCCGTCTGAAAGCACCGCAGTAATATGCGTCGTGCGCCTCCGTATCTTTCCTGCTCGCCCCATCGACATTGGACGAAATCTCTTGATAATCGGGCCCCCGTCAATCTTCAATTCGCTGACGACAAATAGATCGGGATTAACTCGCAGATTTTTCTGCTTGTCCATCTCGACCGCATTTGCACGAGCTGATTCAATAACCTCCGATAAAACTATGGCTCCCGCTTTGGGAGTTCCCTTCAATATCTTTAATGCATCCAGAACATTGCGGCCCCTGACTAAATCCGCAACTAATCGAACTCGACGTGTAGATATTCTCCTATAGCGTGCTGTGGCAGTGAAATTCATAATTGTTCCCCTCTCACTTCACATCAGACCGCTTGTCAGGCTCAACAACTTGTCTGACACCGTGAGCTCTGAATATCCGAGTCTGCGAAAATTCTCCGAGCTTATGCCCAACCATATTTTCAGTGACATATACGCTCTGAAAATTTTTTCCGCTATGAACTGCAAAAGTAAACCCGACAAATTCCGGTGGAATCGTAGAACGCCTCGACCATGTCTTTATAATCGTTTTGTTCTTAATATCCATGGCCGTAACCTTCTTCAATAAATTTGAATCAACGTAAGGTCCCTTTTTAATCGAACGCGCCATGCTACTTCCTCCGCTTCACAATATACTGACTTGATGCCTTCTTCTTATGCCTGGTCTTGTATCCCTTTGTCGGTTTGCCCCAAGGCGTAACCGGATGAGGATTGCCTTGCGGAGATTTTCCTTCTCCGCCGCCATGAGGATGATCAACAGGATTCTGTACGACGCCTCGAACCTTAGGCTGTCGTCCCATCCAACGAGTTCTTCCAGCTTTTCCAATAACTACATTCTCATGCTCTTCGTTGCCGACTGATCCTACTACCGCTCTGCATTTGTCCGACACCTTCCTCAATTCTCCTGAAGGAAGCTGAATCGTCGTAAATCCGGATTCCCTTGCAACTATCTGAACAAACGTTCCTGCAGAACGAGCTAATACAGCTCCTCTGCCGGCTGACAGTTCTATAGCATGTACTGTCTCTCCAACAGGTATTGACGCCAATGGTAAACAATTGCCATTTTTTACTGGAGCATCTATGCCGGACTGCACAGCGTCTCCTTGCTTCAACCCCTTCGGAGCAAGAATGTATCTGCGTTCACCATCGGCATATTTAATTAAAGCAATTCTTGCTGAACGATTAGGATCATATTCAAGAGTTTCAACAATTCCTTTAATGCCGTCTTTATCCCGCTTGAAATCGATTTCGCGGTACAATCTCTTGTGGCCTGCACCGCGCCGCCGCATTGTCATTCTTCCTAAATTATTTCTGCCATCAATTCTTTTCTTGCCGCGGGTGAGGCTCTTCTTCGGACGTACTTTATCTAAATCCGAAAAGTCCTCTACTGTCATGTTTCGTCGACCCGGCGTAACCGGATTGAATTGCTTCAATGCCATCTCTTAGCTCCTCATATCCCATCAAAGAAAGGTATTTTGTAATCCGGCAAAAGTCTTACCATAGCGCGCTTCGTCTCGGCTGTATAGCCTCCGCGCATGCGGCGCCTTCGGAATTTGCCGCATTTTGTCATGGTTCGCACTTCTGCAACCTTTACCTCAAACGCCGTTTCTACTGCTGACTTGATCTCCGCTTTTGTTGAACTCTTATCGACTTCAAATGAATACAGCCTTCCTTTGATTTCATCTTTCCAACCTTCTCGAGCTTTCTCGGTCACAATCGGAGCTTTAATAACTTTAAATGACTTTGTTCTCATCTTTTTTCCTCCGATATTGTATTGCCGAGAGCTTCTATAGCCGCAGGTGTGAATACAACAAAATCGGATACTAGCAAAGTTTTAGTGCTTATATTCTGTACATTTCTGTGCGAAGCATTGCTGATATTATTCACCGACTTCACGAGAATCTTTTCTTCCGGAGTATGAATAAATACCGGCTTTTTGATTCCTTCAAAATGTTTTAAGAAAGAAACTAATTTCTGAGTTTTAGGTTCATCTAGTCCCATTGTATCAAGCCCGATTACTCGTTCTTCACCGAATCTTATGGAAAGAGCTCCTGCCAATGCCTGCTTCTTCTCTTTACGATTAAGTTTTATTGTATAGTCACGGGGATGCGGTCCAAAAACAGTGCCGCCCTTTCGCCAGATTGGTGAACGAGTTGAGCCGTGTCGCGCTCTTCCTGTTCCTTTCTGCTTCCATGGTTTCTTTCCGCCGCCTGAAACATCAGTGCGCGTCTTTGTATCCGCTGTTCCAACTCGAGCGTTGGCTTCCTCGGCTCTAATTACTTCATGAAGAAGGTGCTTCGAAACACTGGACTCGAAGAGATATGCGGGAACTTCTATAGAACTCTTTTCTGCTCCATCGAGTCCATATATCTTTATCTCAGCCATTGCTTACCCTCCGCTTTATCGTCAGAAGGGAACCGCGAGCGCCCGGAACTGCTCCTCGAATCAATAATAAATTCTTTGAGTCGTCAACAACTACAACTGACAGATTCTGCACTGTCACTCGCTTCCCACCCATTCTTCCCGGCATCTTCATGTTCGGTAAAACTCTCGATGGATCCGCTGATGCTCCTATCGAACCGGGTCGACGATGAAAATTCGAACCGTGAGTTTCTACGCCGCCTACAAAATTGTGGCGCCGAATTACTCCCTGAAAACCTTTTCCCTTCGAAATTCCAATTACGTCAACATATTCGCCCGGCTTAAATATTGAGGCTTTTATCTCTTGACCAATATTGTATGACTCTACTTCTTCGGTCTTTACCTCTTTGATAATTCTCTTCGGCGAAACGTCTTCGCTATACTGTCCTTTCTCAGGCTTAGTAGTTCTCTTGTTCTTCTTCTCTCCAAAACCCAAACTGACGGCATTGTAGCCGTCTCGGGCTAGAGATCTCTTTCCTACAACAACGCAAGGTCCCGCTTCAACAACAGTGACCGGAACAACCTGTCCACTTTCATTGTATATCTGTGTCATTCCAACCTTACGCCCAATTAGCTCATTTATCATCATTCTAATCCTCAGAGTTTAATCTCCACGTCAACACCAGCTGGCAGATCTAACTTCATCAGAGCATTTATTGTCTCTGCAGTTGGATCTACAACATCCATTAAACGCTTATGCGTTTTGATTTCGAATTGTTCCCTCGACTTCTTGTCTACGTGGGGAGACCTATTGACAGTAAACCTTTCTATTTTCGTGGGCAACGGAATGGGACCAACTATGCGAGCATTCGTACGCTTTGCTGTCTGCACAATATTCAACGCTGATTCATCAAGCAATTTGGCATCGTAAGCCCTAAGCCTAATTCTTATTTTGTTTGCTGTCATAGCGAACGTCCTCTACTCTCTTCCATTTCCGAAGTCATCTTCCTCACTCAATCACTCAATAATCTTTGTGATAACGCCTGCGCCTACCGTTCTTCCACCTTCTCTAATAGCAAATCGAAGTTGCTCTTCCATCGCTATCGGAGTTATCAATTCGGCTACGATTTGACAATTGTCTCCGGGCATGATCATCTCAACACCCTCGGCAAGGTTCAATGAACCTGTTACGTCTGTTGTTCTAAAATAAAATTGCGGACGATATCCATTGAAAAACGGAGTGTGTCTTCCGCCTTCTTCCTTAGTCAATACGTAAACTTCTGCACTGAACTTCTTGTGAGGCGTAGTAGTTCCAGGTTTTGCTAAAACCATTCCGCGTTCAATGTCCGTTCTGTCAATGCCGCGCAGCAGCGTTCCAATATTATCTCCTGCACGTCCTTCGTCTAACAGCTTACGGAACATCTCGACGCCGGTAACAATACTTTTGCGAGTATCTCGAAATCCGATGATCTCGACTTCGTCTCCAACTTTAACAATTCCGCGCTCGACACGGCCAGTCACTACTGTGCCGCGGCCCGTAATTGTAAATACATCCTCAATAGGCATCAAGAATGGTCTGTCAACTTCTCGAACAGGTTCAGGAATGTAAGAGTCTAAAGCTTCCAACAGTTTCTCAATCGATTGAACTCCTAGAGGATCTGTTGTATCGCCCTGCAAAACTTTTATCGCTGAGCCGCGAATAAACGGTACTTCATCGCCCGGGAACTTATATTTTGAAAGAAGTTCTCGCACTTCAAGTTCAACTAAGTCTAACAACTCAGGGTCTTCCATTAAATCGCACTTATTCAAATAAACTACAATATTCGGAACTCCTACCTGACGCGCAAGCAGAATGTGTTCACGAGTCTGAGGCATTGGACCATCAGCGGCGGAAACGACAAGAATTGCTCCGTCCATCTGTGCCGCGCCGGTTATCATGTTCTTGACGTAATCTGCATGTCCGGGGCAGTCAACGTGAGCATAGTGCCTGTTAGCGCTCTGATACTCGACGTGAGATGTCGCAATCGTGAGAATCTTCGTTTCGTCGCGGCGGCCTTGCTTCTCCGATGCCTTCGCAACTTGATCATAACTTATATACGTGGCCAGTCCTTTATCGGACATAACCTTTGTAATAGCCGCAGTAAGAGTCGTCTTACCGTGATCAACGTGACCGATCGTGCCTACATTTACATGAGGCTTCGTCCGTTCAAATTTAGCCTTAGCCATTTATGACCCTCCTATCCAATCCAATGGATTTAGTCTTCAAAATAAAATTACTTACTAACATTTTTCTAATTTCCTTTAGCCTTCGTTACTATCTGTTCCGCAATTGCCGCGGGCACCGGCGAATAATACGCAAATTCCATCGAGTAACTCGCTCTGCCCTGAGAAAATGATCTCAGGTCAGTAGCATATCCGAACATTGAGGCAAGAGGAACTTTTGCTTTGACTACTCGAAATCCCTTTCGCTCTTCCATCGCCTCTATCTGCCCTCGCCTCGAATTTAAATTTCCTATAACATCTCCTAGATATGCTTCGGGTAAAACAACTTCTACTGACATTATTGGTTCCAACAACTGTGGAGCACCTTTTGACATAGCATCTTTGAATGCCATCGAAGCCGCTATTTTGAATGCCAGCTCCGATGAATCTACTTCGTGATATGTGCCGTCTAAAAGCGTCACGGAAATATCTACAACCGGATATCCTACAAGAACTCCGCTGTCTAATGCTTCCCTGACTCCGCGCTCAACTGACGGAATATACTCTTTAGGTATCGAGCCTCCAATAATTTTGTTGACAAATATAAATCCTTCACCCCGATTCTGCGGCGCAACCGTAATCTTGACATGCCCATATTGGCCCCTGCCGCCGGTTTGCCGAATGTATTTGCCTTCTGCCATCGCTGTCTTAGTTATTGTTTCACGATATGCAACCTGAGGTCTCCCAACATTCGCTTTAACATTGAACTCTCTCTGCATTCTATCAACAATAATTTCTAAATGAAGTTCGCCCATTCCGGATATTATTGTTTGTCCCGTCTCAATATCTGTCTTCATTCTGAATGTCGGATCTTCATCCAATAGCTTCTGAATTGCATTTGAAAGCCTTTCTTCATCCTCTGAAGTTTTAGGTTCAATCGCAACTGAAAGTACAGGTTCAGGGAATTTTATTCTTTCTAGCACAATAGGATGGGAAACATCACAAATAGTGTCTCCGGTTTTCGTCTGCTTCAAGCCTACTACTGCCGCAATATCGCCGGCTTCTACATTATCAATCTCTTCCCGTTTGTTGGCATGCATCCGCAATAATCTTCCTACTCTATCTTTGCGCCCTAATCGCGGATTGTATACCGTTGACCCTGCTTCGCATTTGCCTGAATATACTCTGAAATATGTCAAAGACCCTACAAATGGATCCGTCGCAATCTTGAATGCCAATGCTGTAAACGGTTCGTCCGATGTCGGTTTTCTTTCAAGTGTTTTAGTTTCATCGCTTAAGTCTTTTCCCATAACCGGAGGTAAATCCATCGGTGATGGCAAATAGCGCACAATACCGTCTAATAGCGGTTGAACGCCCTTCTTCTTAAATGCAGCTCCGCAAAAAACAGGAGTTATTTCGCCCGCCAGAGTGCCGCATCTTATTGCCTTATCAATCATTTTTCGGTCGATTGGTTTATCTTCAAGATATGCATGTATAAGTTCATCATCAAATTCGGAAACACATTCTAACAATTGTTTTCTATAAATAGTCGCAGAATCCTTCAGTGAATCCGGTATCTCTGATTTAACAAATTCACTGCCCTGTGCAGAGTCCGACCCAGAGTCTGACCATTTTAATGCTTCCATGTTGATAAGATCGATAATGCCTTCAAAATGATCCTCTGCTCCAATAGGTATCGTCACAACTGCAGGGTTCGCGCTCAATCTCTCACGAATCATTGCGACACACCTCTCGAAATTCGCTCCGACTCGGTCCATCTTGTTCACAAAACATATACGAGGCACATTGTATCGGTCTGCTTGCCGCCAAACCGTCTCCGACTGAGGTTCTACGCCCTCTACTCCGTCGAAAACCGCTATGGCTCCGTCCAATACTCTCATCGATCGCTCCACTTCTACAGTGAAATCGACATGTCCCGGAGTATCTATGATATTGATTCGATGAACATCCGGTAAACTCATCTCCCCATTCTGACCGGTTATTGACCAGAAACAAGTTGTAGCCGCAGAAGTTATTGTGATGCCGCGTTCTCTCTCCTGGTCCATCCAGTCCATCTCTGTATTGCCGTTGTGAACTTCTCCCATCTTGTAGGTCTTGCCCGTATAGAACAATATCCGTTCCGTCAATGTCGTCTTGCCGGCGTCTATGTGCGCGGCAATACCGATATTGCGAGTACGTGATAATGGGAGCTTCAAATCCGGCATTTGTTTTCATCCTCACCACTTGTAATGGGCAAATGCTTTGTTTGCTTCTGCCATCTTGTGAGTATCTTCTTTACGTTTGATGGCACCGCCTTGATTATTCGACGCCTCAAGCAATTCCTCAGCTAAACTCTTGCTGAATGCCTTTCCTTTTTTTGAACGAGCAAATTCGATTATCCATCTGATAGCCAATGCTGTCTTTCGTTCAGGCCTTACTTCAATAGGCACTTGATAATTTGCGCCGCCGACACGGCGAGATCGAGTTTCAATCACTGGTTTCACATTTTCAATTGCTTGTCTGAATACCTGTAGCGGAGCCGCAGGGCCTTTCTTTGAAAGTTCTTCCATTGCACTGTAAAAATGTGACAATGCTGTCGACTTTTTTCCGTCTCTCATCATTCCGTTGACAAACTTCGAAACAAGTCTCGATTGATATATTGGATCTGGCGCCGCTTCTCTTCGGCGTGCTACTTTTCTGCGTGGCATTACGACGTCGCTCCTTCCTTCTTTGGTCTCTTCGCTCCATACTTTGAGCGGCTTTTATTCCGTTTTTCCACACCGGCTGAGTCTAATGACCCTCTTACAACATGATACTTTACTCCAGGCAGGTCTTTGACACGCCCGCCTCTTACCAGCACAACTGAGTGTTCTTGCAAATTGTGCCCGGTGCCGGGTATATACGCCGTAACCTCTACTCCTGATGTCAACCGCACACGAGCAACTTTGCGTAATGCCGAATTCGGTTTCTTCGGCGTTACGGTATATACGCGCGTGCAAACACCACGGCGCTGAGGACAACCTTTCAGAGCCGGAGCATTCGATTTCGAATGCGGCTTCTCGCGCCGCTTCTCGACTAGC